>JAKAWO010000004.1 GCA_021827255.1 Acidobacteriota bacterium
CCACCAGAGGCGAGATGTTCCTTTGCGCATCGAGCTGGTCTCGCCACGCGATTTCGCTCGCCGTCCGCTCCAGCGTGGACGCCGCGCCTTCCTGGCGGTTCTGATCGAGACGCCGCCGGGCCCTTTCCTGCGGGTCCGCATCCAGGTAGATCTTCAGCGGCGCATCGGGAAAGACAACCGTGCCGATGTCCCGCCCTTCCATGACCACCCCGCGTCCCGCGGCGAACGCGCGCTGAAAGGCGATTAACCTTCTTCGAACGGCGGGCAGACGCGACACCCGCGACGCCGCCGAAGTCACCTCCGGCGCGCGAATTCTTGCCGTGACATCCCTGCCATTGACGAAGACCCGCGGCTGGTCCTGCGCCATGCGGAACTGAAGCTCCATCCGGGCCACTGCCTCGGCCACGCCCGGCTCGTCATCCGGCTCGATGCCGCTCTCGATCGCCACCCATGCCGCCGCGCGGTAACTCGCGCCACTGTCCACATAAGACAGCCGCAGCCGCTTCGCCAGCATCTGCGCGACCGTGCTTTTGCCCGCGCCGGCGGGCCCGTCAATGGCGATCACCAGGGGCATTTTCACAAATCGTTAAATCCTCTTGAAAGCCTTCTGGATCTCCTTGAGGCCGTATTTCAGAACGACGGGCCGGCCGTGCGGGCAGGTCATAGGGCACTCGGCGCGGCTCAGTTCGTTGAGCAGCCACTGCATCTTATTCCGATCGAGCGGCGTGTGAACTTTGATCGCCGCGTGGCAGGCGACAGAGGCGGCAATCCTGCCCCGCAATTCTTCGAGGGAAAGCGCTCGCGCCTCTCGCCCCACGCCGTCCAGAATCTCGAGCACCAGGCTTTCGACGTTTTCGGCGCGCACATCGGCGGGCGCCGTCTTGATGGCGACGGTCCGCTGTCCAAAGGGTTCCGCTTCAAAGCCGTTGGCGGCAAGCTCCTGGCCGATATCCTGAAACACCGCGTTCTGCTCAGGCCGCAGTTCCACCACAATCGGCAGCAGCAAGCGTTGACCCTCGACTTTGGCGCCGGAGCGTCGGTGGAGGTGCCGCTCAAAGAGAATCCGTTCGTGCGCCACATGCTGGTCAATGATCCACAGCCCTTCGGCGTTCGTCGCCACAATAAAACTCTCCTCAATCTGGCCGAGCGGCTGAAGATTTGAAGGGAATTCTCCCGCCTCCCTCGAGCGCGTTTCACTCGGCTCCGATCCGGCTGGCGGAACCGGCGGGCGGGTCAGTTCGGGGGTGAACGGTGGTTCCGCTTCGAGCCGCAGCCACCCGGTGACCGCCGCCGCCGCCGGCGATGCCAGCCGAAAATCACCCCTCACAACAACGTTCGCACTCGAAGGCAGGCATGGATTGATTCCCGCCGTCGCCACGGGCGGCGCATCTTCATTCAAGCGCTCGAGGGCTTCAGTTTCTTCCGGCTCTCGAGCCGCGAGGGCCGTCCTTCTTGGCATAGGGAAAGCGGGCACCGGGCGCGCCGCCAACAGCCCCTGCCGGATCGAGTCCCGCACCAGGTCATGGGTGAACGACGAGTGGCGGAATCGCACCTCCGTCTTCGAGGGATGCACGTTCACATCCACTTCCGACGGGGGCAGCTCGAGGAAAATCAGCGCCACGGGAAACATGCCCGCCGGCAGGATGTTCCGGTAAGCCTCGTTGAGGGCGTGCAGCGCCAAACGGTCTCGCACCAGGCGCCGGTTCACAAAGAAGTAGATCTGGCTGCGGTTGAGCTTCTGCACCTCGGGCCGCGAGACGAAACCTGAGATTCGCGCCAGCGCCGCTTCCTGGACGGTATCCGTATCGTCGTGGGTTTCCGCAAGCTGCGGCATCCGCCGCTCCGTTGGGCCGAACTCCACGAGTTGATCGAGAAGTTGGCCGCCCATCACTTGGTAGAGCCGCTCGCGAGGGCTCGCGGCGGGCGGAACGTTCAGGATTTCATTCGTCAGCGAAGCCAGCCGGAACCGCTTGTCGGGGTGGGCGAGCGCGTAATGCGTCACCAACGACGCAATGTGTCCGAGCTCGGTGGATTCTGACTTAAGGAATTTTCGCCGCGCCGGCGTGTTGTAAAACAAGCCGCGAACCTCAATGTTCGTGCCGTCCGCCCAGGCCGTTTCCTTGACGTCGCGCAGTCTGCCGCCCGCGATCTCCAAGCGCGTGCCGGAGGATTCGGGCTTGTGCCGTGTTTCAAGGATCAGCCTCGAAACGGCGGCGATCGAGGGCAGAGCTTCCCCGCGAAAGCCGAGCGTCGCCACCTCCGTCAGGTCCTCGGCGGATCGGATTTTGCTGGTGGCGTGGCGCTCAAAGGCCAGCAGGGCGTCATCGCGACTCATTCCACAGCCGTCGTCCACCACCCGAATCAGGCGCTTGCCGCCGCCCTCCACGTCAACTTCTACTTGGCGAGCCGCCGCATCGAGCGAATTTTCCAGCAGCTCCTTGGCCACCGAAGCTGGCCGCTCCACCACTTCGCCGGCGGCGATTTTGTTGGCGACGGCTTCGGGAAGAATGTGAATGACCGACATGCGATTTGGCGATCGAGTGAACGACGATGGGCCGACGGAGCGAACGGCGCACCAGAGACACTCCCGGTGGATGCGGCTGAAGCCTCCGGTCTGTTCAGTCAGACTTCATCCACTCAATCCTCCTTCGCTCAACGGGTCAATCCTTTTTGATTTGAATTCCTAATTCGTCAAGCTGTTCAGGATCAACGATGGCGGGCGCGTCGCACATCAGGTCCACGGCGCTGGCGGTCTTAGGGAAGGCGATGACCTCCCGGATATTCGACTCGCCTGCCATCAGCGCGATGATGCGGTCCCAGCCCAGCGCGATGCCGCCGTGGGGCGGCGCGCCGTATTCGAGCGCGTCCATAAAGAAGCCGAAGCGCTCGCGGGCCTTTTCTCCCGTCAATCCCAGCGCCTTGAACACCCGCTGCTGAATGTCGCGTCGGTGCATACGAATCGAGCCCCCGCCGATTTCCTGGCCGTTCAACACCAGGTCGTAGGCGCGGGCCTTCACCGCCGCCGGATCCGTCTCCAGTTTCGGCAGATCTTCTTCCCGCGGCGAGGTGAAAGGGTGGTGCATCGCCGTGAAGCGTCTCTCTTTCTCGTCATACTCGAACATGGGGAAATCCACCACCCAGACAAAATTCCAAGCGCCGCGCGGCGTGGGGCGCAATCGCCCGGCCAGTTCCCGGCGGAGCACGTCCGAGGCTTCATCCAAATGCCGGGCGTTGATCGTCGAGGGCCCATCCGACTTGCTTCCGATGAGCAGAAGAATTTCACCGGCGGTCATCCCAGCCGCGCGCGCCAGCGATGCCACTGCCGATTCGCCCACGGTCTTCGCCAGCGGCGACTGAAATCCCTCGCCAGCGGTCTTGACGTAGGAGAACCATCCGGCGCCCGAAGCTTTCGCCAAGTCCTGCAACTTATCGAGCTGGCTGCGCGAAAAATGCTTCCCCTCGGGGGCGCGTAGCACCTTGACGGAGGGCGCAGCCTTGAGCGCCCCGCTGGCGGACTCCGGCAGCTCGAGCCGCGTCCATTCAAGGCCAACGCCCGTGTGCGGCTTATCGGAGCCGTAACGCTCCATCGCTTCGGCATAGGTGAGGCGCGGAAACGGCCGCGCAAACTTGACCCCAGCCAGCGCAAAAAGTTTTTCCATCAACCGCTCGATGATGTCAAACAGTTCCTCGCGCCGCGGGAATGCCATCTCGACGTCAATTTGCGTGAACTCCGGTTGGCGGTCGGCGCGCAGGTCTTCGTCGCGGAAGCAGCGGACGAGTTGGAAGTAGCGGTTGAAGCCGCCGATCATCAGGAGCTGCTTAAAGAGCTGCGGCGACTGCGGCAGAGCGTAGAAATGACCGGGGCGCAACCGGCTCGGCACCAAGTAGTCGCGCGCGCCTTCCGGGGTCGAGCGAGTGAGAAACGGCGTTTCAATCTCAATGAACCCGTGCTCGCTCATGTGCTGCCGGACGACCAAGCTCGCCTCATGCCGCAGCCGGAGATTGCGCTGCATCCGGGCGCGCCGCAGGTCCACATAGCGGTAACGAAGCCGCGCCTCTTCGCTGGTTCGGGCGACGTCGTCAAGTGGGAAGGGCGGCGTTTTAGCCTCATTCAGCAGCAGCAGACGAGTCGCCTGGATTTCGACCTCGCCGGTCGAAATCTGAGGGTTCACCGTTTCATTCTTCCGAACCACCACTTCACCTTCAACCCCCACGACGTATTCACCGCGCACTTGCTCGCCTTGATCGTGGGCTTCGCGGCTGACTGCGGGATTCAGCACCACCTGCACGATGCCCGTATGGTCGCGCAAATCGAGGAAGATCAGGTTGCCGAGGTCGCGCCGGCGGTCCACCCAACCAGCCAGGAAGACTTTCTGCCCGGCGTGGCTCGGCCGCAGCTCACCACAGTGGTGGGTTCGTTGCCGATCGCCAAGCAGGTCCAGTTCCAATTTCAGCTCCGCCTTTTCTGCCTCAGGTTCGCTCGCCGGTCGCCGGGTTCGATCCTTCGCGCTTCGCCGTCTTCTCGTGCAGGTAGGCGGCGACCTTGCCGGGGTCAGCCTCGACTTCATCCTGCTGCCCGGTGCCCATGTCTTTCACCTGATAGCGGCCGCTGGCCAGCTCGCCCTCCCCGATGATGACCGTGAAGCGCGCTCCGATCTTGCTGGCCGTGCCAAGCGCCCTTTTGAGTTTATTCGGCTGGTAGCTAATCTCAATGCTTAGGTTTTGGCGCCGCAGTTCCCGCGCCAGTTTCGCCGCGGCTCCGAGCGCCGCGTCACCCATCCAGGCAATGTATGCCAAGGGACGGCGCGCCCTCGGTGCTTCGATCGGTTGCTTCTCCCATGCTTCCTTCACCGCCAGCGCCAAGCGGTCTTCGCCGATCGCGAATCCGAAACCCGGCGCCGGCGGGCCGCCCAGCATTTCTGAAAGGCCGTCGTAGCGCCCGCCGCCCAGAATCGCGTTTTGCGCGCCCAGCGCGCCGCTGGTGATTTCAAACGTGGTCCGGGTGTAGTAATCGAGCCCTCGGACTAGCCGCGGCACGTCTTGGTAAGCGACCCCACTGTCCTGGAGCCCGCTCTTGACGGCTTCCAGGTGCTGGCGGCACTCCATGCAGAGGTAGTCCACCATGCGCGGCAATCGCTCGATGATGGGCTGGTCGGCTTCCACCTTGCAATCGAGCACGCGCAACGGATTGGTGACCGCGCGCCGCTGGCAGTCCGCGCAAAGGTTCGCTCGAACCTCTTCGAGCGCCCGCCGCAGCACTTTCAAGTATTCGGGCCGGCAGCGCGGACAGCCCACCGAATTGAGCAACAGCGTGAACTCTTGCAACGCAAGACGCTCCAGCAGCAGGACGAGCATCTCGATCGTCTCGACGTCAATCGCAGGATGGTCCGATCCCAGCACCTCCGCGCCCATTTGGTAAAACTGCCGGTAGCGACCTTTCTGTGGCCGGTCGCGGCGAAACATCGGCCCCAGATAGTAAAGCTTGTGAAGACCGCCTTCATGGTAAAGCCGGTGCTCGATATAGGCTCGCACCACAGAGGCTGTCGCCTCGGGCCGCAGCGTCAGCGACTCCTCATCGCGGTCCTGAAAGGTGTACATCTCCTTGGTCACGATGTCCGTGTCCGCGCCGACGCTGCGCGCGAAAAGCGCCGTCGCCTCCAGAATCGGGGTGCGGATTTCCCGGAAGCCATAGGCCTGAAACACACGCCTGGCTTCCTCCTCGACCCGCTGCCAGAGCTCTGTTTCTGGCGGCAGCAAGTCGCGTGTGCCTTTGACGGATTGGATGGGTTCGATGTGCTTGGGCACGATAGGCAAGTTGTCAGCGTTCGGCTTTCCGACCTTAGTTCAAAAAGAGCCTTGCGCCGGCGTGCGGCCTTCGAGAAGTACAAAAATTCGATGCTTGGCCGTTCCGGCCTCAAAACCGAAAACTTGGCCGGTTATTTTTCGCACACCCGCCTTAGTTTGTTATTGGCATCAGCAAGGTACGTTTCCTTATATTCAAGGTAGTGCCGGGCGTGAGCGTCAATGAATTCGCGGTCCGCCTCGGTCAACTGGCGCTTGAACCGCGCCGGCGAACCCAAATATAGGCTTCGCGGTGGAATCACCGCGCCTTCCAGAACGAGCGCGCCAGCCGCCACAATCGAGCCCTCGCCGACGCGCGCCCGGTTCAGAACCACGGCGCCCATGCCGATCAGGCAATGGTCCTCGACCGTGCAGCCGTGGAGTATCGCCCGGTGTCCGACCGTCACCCAGTTGCCCACCACCGTCGCCGAACCCGATAGCGTGTGCAAAACCGCCCCGTCCTGGATATTCGAATTTGCGCCCACGCGGATCGGCTCAATATCCCCGCGCAGCACGGTTTGAAACCAGATGCTGGCGTTCTCGCCGATTTCCACCTCGCCAATTACGTCCGCGCTCGCGGCGACGAATGCCGAGGAGGCAACTGAGGGCGTGCGGCCTGCGTAAGACAGAATCATACTCCATGCGCGCGATGCGCAACTCCCCGAAGATGGCAAACTTTTTTACGGTAGCATAGACCCGCAAACAGCCGCAAGAAAATGCGCCCGAAAAAGGCTGCTCATCGTCTTGGGTTGGCGCAAAGTCTTCCTGCCAACCTGTTAGAATCGCGGCATGGCCATCGAATCCCGCGCAGAATCTCAGAAGCCGGCCCGCAAGGCCCCATCGCGCTGGGTCAGCGTCGCAGTTTTGGGGGCGATTCCGCGCCCGCTCACCTACGGCGTGCCGGAGGGCGTGGAGGTTCTGCCGGGCCAGCGCGTCGAGGTTCCGCTTGGTTCCCGCCGCGCCATGGGCGTGGTGCTGGGCCGGGCTTCGCGTCTCGCGCCGGGCATCGAGACCCGTGAAATACTCCGCGTTTTAGACCCTCAAGCGGCTCTGCCCTCCAGCCTGCTGGAGCTTGGCCAATGGATCGCGGATTATTATCTCGCGCCGGTGGGCGAAGTCTTCCGCTCGATGCTGCCCCTTTTGCCGCCTGCCCGGCGGAGCCGCGCGGTCGCGCTTACTGAGGCTGGCTGCAACCAGCGTTTCCGCCACGCCACAAGTCTCCTCAACGAGGAACGACAAAGTGGAGAGGCCGCACTGTTGAATTACGTCGCTGCCCACCCAGTGGTTTCTCTCGAAAGCTTGCGCCAAAAATTCGGCCGCGAAACCTCCGGGTCCCTTGCCCAAGCGATGAAGGAAGGCTGGATTGCGATTCAGGAGGTGGACCAGCCGCGCGGCCGAAGGACGACTTTCGGGGTGCGCTTGGCCGGACCGGTTCCCGCGCGGCCAGTCCACGTTTCGCCGGTGGCTCGACGCATCCTGGACGCCCTTGCCAGCGGGAACTCGGCCAACGACCATCGGCAACTGCTCCAGGCGACGGGCGGCTCGCTCGCGCACCTCCGAAAGCTCAGCCAGCAGGGGCTGATTGAGATGTTCACGCCGCCTGCGCGCCACCCCACCTTTGAAGCGGCGCTGAACTCAGTTCCAGATTTATCCGAGCCGCAGTCGCGGATTCTGGTGGAGCTGGCCGCGCGGCTCGACGAACGGAGTTTCGGCGTCGCACTGCTGCACGGCGTGACGGCGAGCGGGAAAACGGAAATTTATCTTCGGCTCATCGCCCATAGTCTCGAGCAGCGGCGCTCCGCGCTGATGCTGGTTCCGGAAATCGCCCTCACCCCCGTCATCGAATCGTTGTTCGTCGCGCGGTTTGGGGCTGTGGTCGCGGTGCTGCACAGCGGCCTGGGCGCGGCCGAGCGCCACGACGCTTGGTGGCGAGTCCGTCGCGGGGAGGCCCGAGTGGTGTTGGGCACGCGCTCCGCGGTTTTCGCCCCGCTCGCGGACCTGGGCGTGATCATCGTCGATGAGGAGCATGAGACCACTTACAAGCAGGAAGAAACCCCGCGTTACAACGGACGCGATGTGGCAGTGGTTCGGGCGCGGCTGGAGCGGGCGCTTGTCGTGCTCGGCTCCGCCACGCCCTCGCTCGAGACTTACGCGAACGCCCGTCAGGGCAAGTACCGCTTGCTGACGCTTCCGGAACGAATCGGCGGCCGGCCGTTGGCCCAGGTTGAAATCGTGGACATGCGCGAGGAATTCCGCCGGACTCACAGTCAGGTTCCCATCTCCGGTCGCCTGCGCGAGGAAATCAACTTGCAGTTGGAGTCGGGCGGCCAGACGATGATCGTCTTGAATCGGCGCGGCTACTCGTGGTTTCTGCTTTGCCGAAGCTGCGGCCAGACCGAGCGCTGCGTCAACTGCTCAATTTCGCTCACCTATCATCGTCGGGAGAGCCGCCTTCTCTGCCACTATTGCGGATACACCGCGCCCGTCCCGGCGCGCTGCACCTCCTGCGGCAGCGAATATCTCCATTACGTGGGCGAAGGCACGGAAAAACTGGAAGTGAAGCTCGCCGAAATGTTTCCCGGCGCTCGCGTCGCCCGGCTCGACCGCGACGCGGCGCGCCGTCCGGCCTATTTCGAGAAAACCCTGGGTGAATTTAGCGAGGGGAAAATTCAGATTCTGGTGGGAACGCAACTGATCGCCAAAGGGCACGATTTTCCAGCGGTCACGCTGGTCGGCATCGTCTCCGCCGACACCATGCTGGCGCTGCCGGATTTCCGCGCCGCCGAACGGACGTTCCAGTTCTTGACGCAAGCGGCGGGGCGCTCAGGCCGCGGCGACGCTCCGGGGCGGGTGCTCGTCCAGACGTTTTATCCCGAGCACTATGCCATTCGCCTGGCCGCCGAACAGAACTACGATGGATTCTTCTCGAAGGAGATCCGCTTTCGCCGCATGATGCACTATCCGCCCGCCGCGGCCCTGGCGAACGTCATCGCGCAAGACGCCAAGCTCGAGCGCGCCGTCCAAATCGCCGCAAAAATCGGAGAGGTTTTCTCCCAAGCGGAAGCCTCCGAGCGGGCCCTCAAGGTTCTCGGCCCAAGCCCCGCCGCCATCGCCCGGGTCAAGAGCGTTTATCGAATCCAGTTTCTTCTCAAGTCAAATTCTCGCGCCCGCCTCCATGCCGTGCTGCGCCGCGCGGTCGAAGAATGCCATCGGCGCGGCATTCCGCTCAAATCGGTGATGATGGATGTGGACCCGCTCAGCTTGATGTAGTGAGGTTCGGGCGGCGCGCGCGAAGCGGGCCTTTGCCTGACCGCGCACTGAAGGCTAAACGGAGCGAGGATGCGGGTTGAGCGGCCCGCGAGGCGTGGACAGCGCCGGGCGAAGCGAAGAGAACGGCGGCTTCTTCTGATGATAGAGCCAGTATCCGGCGTAGAGGAGCAAGAGCATGGCGATCAGCATGGAAATCCCCATGATGAGGCCGGCCATCCATCGGCGACGTCTGATTTCGCTCGGGGTCTGGGCTCGCGGCGCGCCTCCCGCCGCGGTTCCATCTGCGCGAGGAAGCTCCGCCACCATCGCTGGGGACGGCGGCTCGCAGCCAGGCCGCGTCCCGTTGGCGCCCTTTCGGCCAGGTTTAGATCTGCGCGGGAAGCTCTGCGGGTTGGCAGGGTGTGGCTCCATGCGAATCCTCTGCCGCAATAGGCGACAGCGGAGTCTTCACTCCTGCGATTCGGTCCGCGCCTCGCGCATGCGGGCGGCCTTGCCCTTAAGCTGGCGCAGATAGTAAAGTTTGGCGCGCCGGACGCGGGCGCTGCGGACAACTTCAATCTTATCCAGCGACGGCGAGTGGAGCGGGAAAATGCGCTCTACCCCGTGGCCGAAGGAAATCTTGCGCACGGTGATGGTCGAGTGGTTACTCGCCCGGCGACGGGCGAGCAGCGTCCCTTCAAACACCTGGATACGTTCTTTGTCGCCTTCCTTGATCTTGACGTGGACGCGCAACGTATCGCCGGGTTTCATGGGCGGTAAATCCTTTTTCATTTGTTGCTGTTCGATCTTTTCAAGGACGTTCATGATCTGCTTTTCTCCATTTCTGAATCCGGCCCGCGATGCCGCTGAGTCAAGGCTCGTGAAGTCCGGCCCTAGCGGGACACTGGGGACATCGTTGCGCGCTTGATCGCTTCGTGGTCTTCGCGGCTCAAAGATAAACCACCCAGCATCTCCGGACGACGACGCCGGGTCTTTTCCAGCGAGGCGCGGCGCCGCCAGCCGCGAATTTCCTTGTGATCGCCGGAAAGAAGGACTTCCGGAACCTTGAGGCCGCGAAAATCCGCCGGGCGCGTGTAGTGTGGGCTGTCGAGCAAGCCGCCCCCGCCGGGCGGCGCCTCGAACCCAGCCCCCTCTCGGCCAAACGAATCCTGCCGGGCGCTTTCTTCATTGCCCAGAACGCCCGGTATCAGCCGCGAGACGCATTCCATCACCACGGCCGCGGCAAGCTCCCCACCGCTCAGCACGTAATCCCCGATTGAAAGCTCCTCGGTCGCCAGATGCTCGGCCACCCGCTCGTCCACGCCCTCGTAGCGTCCACAAATCAGGATCATTCGCTCTCGACTCGCCAGCTCTTCGGCGAGGGCTTGCGTGAGCAGCCGGCCTTGAGGCGAAAGAAGAATCACCGGGAACGCCACTGGCACGGCCGCCTCCGACCGAATCGTCTCCACCGCTCGGAATATCGGCTCTGGCTTAAAGACCATTCCGGGGCCACCGCCGAACGGCCGATCATCCACCGAGCGGTGCCGGTCGTTCGTGAAGTCGCGCAGGTCGTGAATCCTGATTTCAACCTTGCCCGCCGCGGCCGCCCGCTTGAGGAGGCCATTCGCGAGGACGCTCTCGAAGAAATCCGGGAAAATGGTAATAACGTCGAACTTCATGATTTCGTCCCATCGCGGGCTGCCACAGCCGGCCGCGTGCCGCTCGATCGTTGGCGTTGCGAATTCGCCTGTAGCAGACCCTCGGGCGGATCAATCACGATGATTTTTTCCACCGTATCAATGCGCGTGCAGATATCTTGCGCGAGCGGAACCAGGGCCTCACCGGCGGAGGTTCTGACGCGCAGCACGTCAACGCCTCCGGTCTTTTCCACCGCTTCCACTACGCCAAGCGCTTCTAAGCCACCCGCGGTTTCTCGCGCCACCTTGCAGCCGCAAAGGTCGGAGTGGTAATAGCGGTGCAGGGGCAGCGGCGACCGTTCGGCGGAGGGGATGAGCACGGCGCGCCCCCGCCATTGCTCGGCCCGTGAAATCGAATCTGTTCCTGAGAATTTCAGCACCACTCGTCCCTGGTGCAATCGGGCGCTTTCAACGATCACCGGATCGGCAACCCCCTCCAAAAAAACTCTGCGGCGAGACTCGAACATGGAAGGGAAATCGGTGAGGATTTCGGCCACCACTTCGCCCCGGCGGCCCCACGGCCGCGCGATCTGCGCGATTGCCACCCATCCCTCGGAATTCCCTCCGGTGACGGACAGGCGCGCCCGCTCACTCACGGCCGGACTTTCGGCGCTCATGCTTTGGTCGCGCGGCCGCAACGGCCGGGGAGAACCCACGGCTTACTCCAGGATTTCCAGCGTAAAACGCTTCTTGAGTTTCATCCCGGCCGCTCCCAGGATAGTACGGATCGAGCGCGCCGTCCGCCCCTGCTTCCCAATGACCTTGCCGAGGTCGGAAGGGTGAACGCGAAGCTCCAGCACCGTCACCTGTTCCCCCTCGACGGGCCGCACCGCGACCTGGTCGGGATAATCCACAAGCGCTTTTGCGATGGCTTCAATCAGCTCTTTGATCTCCATGGGCCGCTCCTTTAGAACCGTAGCTCTGAGCTTGAGCAGAGCTCATTCGAAAACCAGTCGAGCCAGCGCCATCCGCCGGGCGGGGCGAGCCGGGCCGCTTACCCCGGCGGCGCCGCAGCTTTCTTCAGAAAGCTCTGAACCGTCTCCGAAGGCTGAGCGCCCTGGTTGACCCAATGCTGCACACGTTCGCGCTTCAACACCAGCTCCGGCGGATTCTTCCGCGGGTTGTAGTGGCCGACGATCTCGACGAATCGCCCGTCCCGCGCTCTCTCGCGGTCAATCACTACCACCCTGTAGCTGGCCTTCTTTTTCGCTCCCGTTCGAGCTAAACGAATTCTGAGCAAACGTCCTCCTTTGAATTCCAGACTTGCGGGCGGAAAGTCGGTGCTTTCCGAACCTCTCGCTTCACTGCGATCCTCGACATGCGACGTAGAGCCTCACTTCGCCGCCATGCTGCCTTGAGGTCCCACCGGAACCCCCAAGCGGCTCAATTGCCGGCCCAGCATCCCGACGCTCATCGTCTTCATCATCTTCCGCATTTGCACGTACTGCCGAAGAACCTGGTTCACTTGCTGCACCGTCGTTCCGCTGCCTCGCGCGATGCGCTTGCGCCGCTTTCCATTGATGAGTTCGTGCCGGCGGCGCTCCTGCGCGGTCATGGAACTGATAATAGCTTCGATGCGAACCAGCTCTTTCTCGTCCACGTGGGCCCGCGCCGCGTCCTTGAAGATGCCAACTTTGGGCAGCATGCCCATCATTTGTTCGAGCGGCCCCAGCGACCGCATCTGGCTGAGCTGGTCGCGGAAGTCGGCCAGGGTAAACGTGTCCGTTTGAAGCTTGCGGTGCATTGCGAGAGCTGTGTTGCGGTCCACCGCCTGTTCCGCCTTCTCGATGAGCGACAGCAAATCGCCCATGCCGAGAATGCGAGAGACAATGCGTTCGGGATAAAAGACCTCGAGGGCATCGTACTTCTCGCCCACGCCGATGAACTTGATGGGCTGTCCCGTCACGTAATGGATGGAGAGCGCCGCGCCGCCGCGGGCGTCACCATCCAGCTTGGTTAGGATGATGCCGCTCGTCCCCAGCCGCTCATGGAACTCCTGCGCGCTGCGGACCGCATCCTGGCCGATCATGCCGTCGGCGACCAGCAGGACTTCGCTCGGCCGAAGCTGGGTGCGCAGTTCGCTTACTTCTTCCATCAGCTCCTGGTCAATATGCAGGCGGCCCGCCGTGTCCACAATCAGCACATCGTGGCCCCGGTCAGCGGCGTCCTTGCGGGCCGCGAGCGCCAGTTCGATCGGCGAGTTCAGGTCCTCGCCAGCAAAGCAGGGCACGCCAATCTCACGCGCGACTACGGCCAATTGCTCCCGCGCCGCCGGCCGGTAAACGTCCGTCGAAACCAGCATCGGCCGCCGCTTCCTCCGGCTGAGCCACAGCGCCAGCTTGCCAGAAGTCGTTGTCTTGCCGGAGCCTTGCAGCCCGACCATCAGGAAAACGGCCGGATAATCTTTTGAAAAAGTCAGGGGAGCAGCTTCACCGCCCAGAAGCTCGGTCAGCTCGTCGCGGACGATTCGGACCACTTCCTGCGCTGGCGTCAAGCTGCCGCGAATCTCCTCGCCCAGCGCCTGCACCCGTATCCGCTCGAGAAGGCGATTGACGACGTCCAGATTCACGTCGGCTTCGAGCAGCGCAAGCCGCACCTCGCGCAGCGTTTCATCCACCGACTCCGGCGTCAGCTTGGCTTGGCCGCGCAGTCCCTTGAAGGCCTGTTGAAACTTATCCTGAAGCGAATCAAACATCCGGCCCCACCCGTTCCCCACCCTCACCCCGCTCGGAACGCGATGGGTTGGGTTAAACGAACCAATCCTATTCTACGCCACCTGACGCGGCAAGGAAAAGCCTAAACCGCCTCGGCGCCCTTAATTATGAGTAAAAGCCCGGAGTCGCGCAACGACCGCCGGAAGCGACCTCGCATCTGACGAAGTGAAGGGCGCAGCCAAAAAGCTCGATTGATTCCGGCGGAGGGCTATGGGAAGATGCCAATCTACATGTCCTGGGGGGATAACCGATGGCTGACGAGATGTATGACGCGATTGTGGTAGGCTCCGGCGCTTCGGGCGGCTGGGCGGCGAAGCGGCTTTCCGAAGCGGGTTTGAAAGTGGCGCTGGTGGATTGCGGGCGGCCCCAATCGGACGCGAATTTCACCGAGCACAAGCCCGCCTTTGAACTGAAGTACCGCAACCTCGCTCCTTACCTGATCGAGAAAACCCGGCCCATTCAATTGCAGTGTTACGCCTGCGACGAATACACCTATTCATGGTACTGCAACGATCTGGAGGAGCCTTATAATCATGCGCCGGACATGCTCTTCAGTTGGCAAGGGCGAATTCGAATGGTGGGTGGGCGAACCAATTGCTGGGGACGTGTGAGCTTGCGGCTGAGCGAATACGATCTGAAAGCAGCCTCTTACGACGGATACGGAGTGGACTGGCCGCTCAGCTACAAAGACCTCGCGCCTTACTACGATCTGGTGGAAGAATACTGCGGCATTACCGGGATGATGGAAGGCCTGCCGCAACTGCCGGACGGAAAATTCCAGCCACCCATGGGACTGAGTTGCGGCGAAACGCAGTTTCGCACGCGCGTCAAGGAAAAGCTTGGCCGCACCATGACGCTGGCGCGCTGCGCGAACCTCACCCGCGGCATCAACGGCCGCGCCCCCTGCCATTATTGCGGACCCTGCCATCGCGGCTGCATTACCCACTCTTATTTTAATTCCTATTTCACCACCGTCGCGGACGCGCTGGCGACGGGCCGCTGCACGTTGATTCCCAACGCCATGGCCTACCAGGTGAGGATGGATCATAGCCGAAACCGCGCCACCGGCCTGCTCTACATTGACCGCGTCACGCGCGAGGCGAAAACCCTCCAAGGGCGGACGATTGTGCTCTGCGCCCAGGCGCTTGAATCGGTTCGCATCCTGCTGAATTCCACCAGCCGCGACTACCCGAACGGTCTGGCCAATTCGAGCGGCGTCCTGGGCCATTATCTGATGGACAACGTGATGGGCGGCGGCGCGGCGGGCGAAATCGAAGGGGTGGATGACAAGCCCACCGTGGATGGTCCCAAGCGCCCGGCCGACCTCTATGTGGTCCGTTTCCGCAATCTGCCGTTTGACCCTTCCAGCCGCGTCAAAACGTTCATTCGCGGTTACGGCTACGAGGGTGGCGGCGGCGCGGATTACAACTGGAACGCGCGCGGCTTTGGCGGCTATTTCAAGAAAGCGCTCTTCGACCCCAAAGTGACGATCGGGTTTGGCGGCTTCGGAGAGTCTCTCGCCCGCTATGAGAACTACGTCGAGATTGATCCTTACGTGGTGGATACGTTTGGCATTCCCGTTCTGCGCTTTCACATGAAGTACGGCGAAAACGAAATAGCGATGGTCAACGACATGGCCAATTCCATGGCTGAAATGCTGGAAGCGGCAGGGGCAAAGAACATTCGGACCTACGCCCGGCCCACCACTCCCGGCTGGGCAATCCATGAACTCGGCGTAGCGCGCATGGGCAGCGATTCCCAAACCTCAGTCCTCAATCAATTCGAGCAGTCGCACGATGTGAAGAACCTCTTTGTGATGGACGGCGCGGCCTTTCCGTCATCCGGCTGCCAGAATCCCACCTTGACGATTATGACGCTGTGCGTGCGATCGTGCGACTACCTGGTGGGCCAACTGAAACGCGGCGAAATCTGACCCCGGCAGAACCGCGAGGTGTGCTCGGAGCGTTAAGTGGATGGCTTGTATCCGAGGACGCGGCTGTTGACGTGGGTACGCTCGAAGCCAGAATCCTCACCGGAGATCGTGATCTCCCGGTTAAAGAAGAACAGCATGCGCACGCCAAACTCTGTGCCAAAGCTCTGAGGAAACCATACGCCTTTAGCCAGGCGCTGATAATCCACATTGAATCCCAAGCCCGGAAAATTGGTGCCGAGCAGCGTTCGGACGGCGAATGGAAGCCGGCGTGCGAGCCGTGTATAGATCGAAACCGGTTCGAACTCTTGCGCGTCCACCAGGGTCGCGCCGGCCCAGGTGTATTTGTTCTTATCTCTCGGCGCGAATCGGAGGCGATAGACCTTGCGACCGTCGAATGTCTCCTCGCCCAGCAGTTTGAATCGGTATTTTCTCTGTTCGGCGCGGCTGAGCGGAAACAGGTCGCGCGCCAGAGAGTCTTTGGAATGGCGGCTGGTGATGTTCCAGCGAAGGTCTTCCACCAGCTCGCAGTCCAGGCGGTTGGTCACGGGTTTCTTATCGAATACGATGTAGCCGCCCTTGCGCCAGTAACGGCCTCGAAGATGCATCATTTCCCTGTTTGTCCCGTTTGCCGTGGGAATGAGGCGATAATCCGCTGATTCTTCCGCCATCAGCTTGCGGTTGGTTTTCAAGCTGCGAATCAGGATGTGCTGGCGATAGACGTACTGGCTGCGCCGCTTCTCGGCCCGAGTCTGGTTCGCGGCTACCCGAGCCATAATCTGCGCTGCACCAAGCTCAGGCGTTGGGCCGGAGACCGCCGCGGCCTGCGGCACCAGAGCTAGCATTAAAACCCAGCGAACCACGCCTTAGGTCCTCCGGAACAATAATACACGGCCCAGCGACTCTTTCGGCTCGGCTAACCCTCTCTGCCCGGTCGGCGGGGGCCATGTTTTGCCGTCAAGTGTCCTGGCAGACCGCCGATATAAATACCAGCGGAGAGAATGGTAGAGAAAGGCCCGACGGGGTGTGTCTTAAGGGCCGAGGAAGCGAATCCGTTCATCGAGAACGGCTGGTCAGTCCAAACGATCTTCGGATGCGAGGCTGATCGCTGATGAACCGGCGTGAAGGTGGTTTCCTTATGGAGGAGGGAAGGCCAGGGAGGCTTGCGAGCGGCCAGCCGCGCGAACCCGTTGCGCGGTTGCTGGTCTTCAACCTCGACCAACAGCGCTACGGGCTCGACCTTTCCAGGGTGGCGAGGATCTTCCGCGCGTTCGAAATCACGCGATTGCCCAAAGTGCCTGAAATCATTCTTGGCCTTATCAACGTCCAGGGTGAGGTCATCCCGGTGGTCAGCCTGCGAAAACGGTTCTGCCTTCCGGAGCGGCCGCTGGAGCTGGACGAGCGGCTCATTATCGCCCGGACTCTGCGGCGGCCGGTGGCTCTTCTTGTCGATACCGTCAGCGGCGTCATCGAACAGCCGAAAGTGGAGGTCATTCTGCCGGAGGCCATTTTGCCGGGGCTTGAGTTCCTCCGGGGGGTTGTAAAGCTCCCCGATGGAATGATCCTCATCCAGGATCTCGACAAGTTGCTTTCACTCGAGGAAGAGAAGCAGTTGGACGATGCCATTCACGCCGAAGTTTGAGAGGCTGCCGGAGGCGGTCCTGACCCCGCTCAGCGGGCTTATTGCCCGCGAAATGGGCCTGCGCTTTCCGCCCGAGCGCTGGCCTGACCTTTCGCGCGGCGTCGCGAGGGCGGCGTCGGAGCTCGGTCATTCCGATCCAGAATCCTTCTCCGCCTGGCTCCTATCGGCGGTGCTCACTCGGAGGGAGATCGAGACGTTGGCGGGCCACCTGACCGTCGGTGAGACTTACTTTTTTCGGGAAAAGCGGGCCTTCGAGGTTCTAGAAACGGAGATCGTGCCGCAATGGATTCGCTCCCGCAGGGGCTCCGATCGCCAGCTCCGCGTCTGGAGCGCCGGATGCTCCACGGGCGAGGAGCCGTACTCGCTCGCCATTCTACTTCATCGGTTACTGCCGAAGGATTGGAGTCTGACCATCCTTGCCACCGACATCAACGCGCGCTTTCTTTCAAAGGCCGTCGAGGGCGTGTACGGCCCGTGGTCGTTCCGGGAGAGTCCGGCCGGAGCTCCCGAAAGCCATTTTGAGAGGCTCGGCGACAGCCGGTTCAGGATTCATCCTCGCCTCCGGAAAGGCGTGACCTTTTCCTATCTCAATTTGGCGGGGGACATTTATCCTTCGGTCATGAGTAACACCCACGCGATGGACGTGATCTTTTGCCGGAATGTCATGATGTACCTTACGCCCGAAGCGGCCGCACGGGCGGCGCGCAATTTCCACCGTTGCCTGGCGAAGGACGGATGGTTGGTCGTCAGCCCCGTTGAATCCTCTTACATTGCTGGCGTAGAGTTTGAAACAGCCAGATTTCCCGGCGTGGCCTTCTACAAGAAGAAAAGCCCCGCGTCGCCGAGCGTTGCCGACCCAATGCCTTCGAGGGCGCTTGGGCTGCCGTTCGCCGAAACCGCAGAAACGGCCCATCCTCAAGAGCGGAAGCGGGCTGTCCAACCCGATTGCATGTTAGCCAACTGCCAAAGCGCCCAGGCGTTGTACGACCTCGGCCAGTATGCTGAAGCCGCCGAACTTCTGCGATTCGAGCTCTTTCGGAATCCGGAGGACGCGCAGCGAATGGCGCTTTTGGCTCGCGCCTGCGCCAATCAGGGCCAACTCATTGAGGCGCTCGCATGGTGCGATCGCGCCTTAGTCGCCGCCAAACTTCAGCCCTCCACGCATTACCTGCGGGCGGCAATTCTTCAAGAGCAGGGCTTGCTGGAGGAAGCCGCGGCGTCCTTCCGGCGGGTTCTTTATCTCGACCCTGATGATGCGCTGGCGCACTTCGCCTTGGCGCGCCTCAATCTGCAAAAAGGAAGGCTCGAAGAATCAGAAAAGCACTTTGAGAACACGCTGGCGATCTTGTCGTCGCTTCCTCCGGACGCGGTCCTGGAGGAATCGGAAGGCACGACGACCGGGCGGCTGAAAGAAGCCATTACTGCTTTCCGGCAAGCTGCGGCGGGAGGATGCCGGCGGGCGAGCGGCGGCCAAGCCGGCCGGTCTCGACGCGCCCTGCGGCGTCGTGAATGAGGCCGAATGGAGAAAAGAGAAATTCAGGACAAAGCGAAGCCCTCGCGAAGCTTCGACTGGGGCGCCATCCGCCGCCGGCGTGAATCCATCGAGCGGGCCGCCGAACAGGGATGGGCACCTTCGGCCGAGGCGGCGACGAAAGTTTTTAGGGAGCGAGCGAGGGCGCTCGCGCAGGAGCCGGCCCGGGCGGAGGCGCTCGAGGAGACACTGAAGGCTGTGGCGTTTCTGCTCGCACAGGAGACCTACGCCGTCGAGTCCCGCTACGTCCGCGAGGTCTATCCTCTTAAGGAACTGACGCCCCTGCCAGGAGCTCCGCCGTTTTTGCTCGGCATCGCGAGCGTTCATGGACAGATCCTCCCGGTCGTTGACCTCAAGCGGCTCTTCGAGCTGCCCGAAAAAGGTCTCGCCGATCTCAACAAGCTGGTGATCCTTCGGGAGGGAAGCGCGGAACTCGGAATTCTTGCCGATCAGATGTTAGGCATGCGGGCGATTCCGGTCCGAGAGATCGAGCCGTCGCTGCCCACGCTCGTCGGCATCCGCGCTGAGTTTCTCCGGGGCGTCACGCAAGGGCCCATCGTAGTCCTCGATGCGCGGAAGATCCTCGAGCGGATTCTTACGTTCCAAGGGCCCAATAAAGACACGTAAAGGAGCCGCGCGGCAAGCGGCCTTTGAATGCGAGGAAGGCGTATGCGATGGACGGTCGGAAAGAAAATCGGCAGCGGGTTCGCTCTGGGGGTGGCGATCCTCATCCTGGTAGGGGCGGTTTCCTATATCAGCACCCTGAAGTTTATAGGCTCGGCCCACTGGGTGACGCACTCCTACCAAGTGCTCGAAACCTCGCAAGCGCTGCTCTCCAACCTTGAAAACGCGGAGACCGGGCAGCGCGGATATCTGATCACCGGAGAGGGCCGTTACCTCGGTCCCTACAATGGGGCAGCGACGGCGGTGAGTTCCGACATCGCAGCGCTCCGCCGGCTTGCTGCTGACGACCCCGTGCAGCGGCAGAGGCTCGAAGCCTTGCAACCTCTGATTGCGGCCAAATTCGCCGAACTCCGCGAGACCATTGAACTGCGCAGAAAAAAAGGCTTGCCGGCTGCCTTGCCCATCGTCCTTTCGAACCAGGGCAAGGAGAACATGGACGCCATTCGGAAGATCGTTGGCAGCATGGAAGGCAGGGAGCGCAGCCTGCTCAACCAGCGCGACACGGAAGAGAAAGCCCGAGCGCGGAGGACTGAACTTGTCATCGCGTACGGGATGCCGCTGGGTCTTATCCTTTTAGCTCTTGTAGGGTTCATGACTTCGCGCAACATTACCCGTCCCCTGAGATTCCTCTCCTTGGCCGCCGAGCGGATTTCTCAGGGCGATTTGAAAATGGATTTACCTTCCGACCGCCGGTCTGACGAGGTGGGCGTTTTAGCGAGAGCTTTCTCCGTTATGGCTCGGTCGCTTGAAAGCTTGGCCAGGGCGGCGGAAAGGATTGCCGCTGGGGACATGTCGGTGGAGCTGATGCCGAGATCGGCGCAGGACGTTTTGGGGAACGCCTTTGTGCTGATGCGAGATAGGCTTCGGCAGACCGCCGCCGAAATCCAGGAATCCGTCAACGTTTTGGGTTCCTCCGCCAGCCAGATCCTGGCCTCCACCACCCAGGTTGCCTCGGGCGCGGCCGAGACCGCCACCGCCGTCGCCCAAACCACCACCACGGTGGAAGAGGTCAAACAAACCGCGCAACTTTCCACCCAAAAGGCCCAATACGTTTCTGAGACCGCCCAACGGTCCGCGCAGGTCGCCCAAACTGGCAAGCTGTCGGTCGCCGAGGCCATCGAAAGGATGAATCGCATTCGGGAACAGATGGAGGCGATCGCCGAAAGCACCGTGCGCTTGAGCGAGCAGAGCCAGGCAATCGGAGAAATCATCGCCACCGTCAGCGATTTGGCCGACCAATCGAACCTTCTGGCCGTCAACGCCGCGATTGAGGCCGCCAAAGCCGGCGAGCAAGGGAAGGGCTTTGCCGTCGTCGCCCAGGAGGTTCGAACCTTGGCCGAACAGTCGAAGCAGGCGACAGCGCGGGTGCGAAGCATCTTGGGTGATATTCAGAAAGCCACCACGGCCGCGGTCATGGCCACCGAGCAGGGAAGCAAGGCGGTGGAGGCCGGCGTCAAGCAATCCGCGCAGGCGGGTGAATCCGTGCAGAAGCTTGCTGAAAGCATCGCGGAAGCCTCCCAAGCCGCAACGCAGATTCTGGCTTCGGCGCGGCAGCAACTAGTGGGAATGGACCAAGTGGCGCTGGCCATGGAAAACATCAAGCAGGCGAGCAGCCAGAACGTCGCCAGCACGAGCCAAGCGGAGACTGCCGCTCAAAACCTGCACGCCCTCGGCCAGAAGCTGCGGGAGTTGGTCGCCCAATACAGGGTCTGAGCGCCCGGCAGGGCATGGATCAGCCAAACCCCGAATTCGCGAAGAAGTTGCTGGCCACCTTCCAGGTTGAAGCCGACGAGCACCTGCGGGTGATGTCCCGCGGACTGGTCGAACTCGAGCAAGCCTCGAGCGCCGCCCCGAGGAACGACCTCCTCGAAACGGTTTTTCGGGAAGCCCACAGTTTGAAGGGAGCGGCGCGGGCAGTCAACTTGGCCGAAGCGGAAGTCCTCTGCCGGTCGCTCGAGGACGTGTTCTCCGCGCTCAAGAGGCAGGCACTCGACCCCACGCCGACGCTTTTCGACTTGCTCCACTCGGCCCTCGACGCGCTCCGCGAGCTTTTGCGCTTCTCGGGCGATGTCAAGGCCAGCGCCAAAAGGGCCTCGGTTGAGGAATTGGCCCGAGCCATCAGAAGCCACCTCGGGAGGGGGGGCGGGGGCGAGCGAACGCGCGGCGGAGGTTCTCGTAGCCCGCCCGAGCGCAAAGGCATTCGAGCCAGGGATAAGTTCGCGCGAAGGTGATCGGATGGGGCTGCCGGACGTGGTTCGCGTCTCCACCGCCAAGCTGAACTCCCTTCTGCTCCAAGCTGAGGAGCTCCTGACCGTGAAACTGGCGCTTGCTGAGCGGGCCGATGAGTTGCGCCAGCTTTCCGAAAAACTGGCAGCCTGGGGAAAGCGCCGGCAAAGTTTCCAATCCGAGCTTCGCCGACTCGATCGCGCTTCGGCGGAAAAGCGGGAAGGCTCGGCGACGAATGCGGCGAGCGGCGTACCGAGGAAACTCCTCGAGTATCTCGACTGGAACGACGACCTCCTGCGCTGGGTCGAAACCGGAATGGGCGCCACGCGCGGGCGCAACGAGCGCGACTATCGCACCCTTTCGGTGATGTCGGACCGGCTGCTCGCCGACATCACGGCGTCCTTGACGCTTCCCTTCTCGGTTCTCCTCGAGCCCTTTCCCAGGCTGGTTCGCGACCTTGCGCGCGACCGTCAGAAAGAGGTTGAGTTCATCGTCCACGGCGGGGAAATCCAGGTGGACCGCAGAGTCCTCGAAGCGATGAAGGACCCCTTGATACATCTGATTCGAAACGCGGTGGACCATGGAATCGAGAGCCCTCTCGCGCGACAGCAAAGCGGCAAGCCAGCCCGCGGCACAATCGTTCTCGCAGTGTCACAGAGCCAAGGGGATAAATTCGAGATCGTCCTTTCTGATGACGGCTCGGGCGTTGACGCTTCGAACGTCCGCGCCTCAGCGCGAAAGCTCGGAATCGTCTCGCCGGAGCAGGATCGCCAGATGGACGATTCCTCCGCCTGCCGGCTCATCTTCCGCTCCGGCGTCTCCACCAGCCCTATCCTGACCGACCTTTCCGGCCGCGGACTCGGCCTCGCCATTGTGGACGAGAGAGTGCGCGGACTCGGAGGCTCCATTTCGCTCGAAACGCAGGCCGGGCGCGGCGTGACCTTTCGGATTCTGCTGCCCGTGACGCTGGCCGTTTTCCGCGGCGTTCTGGTTCGCTGTGGCGAGAGGCTGTTCGTTCTGCCGATGGCGCGGGTCGAGCGCGCCGCGCGGCTCAGCCGGAAAGACGTCAAGACAGTCGGGAACCGGGAAACCATCCCGCTTGATGGGGCCCTGGTGTCGCTGGTGCAGCTTGAAGATGCGCTCGAACTTGCCCTCCAGCGCTCCCCCGACGACCCGCCGGAAACCGTGGACGTGGTCGTGCTGGGCTCAGCAAGCCAGCGCGTCGCGTTTCAGGTAGATGAAATCCTTCAGGAGCAGGCGGTGCTCGTCAAGCCGCTCGGGCCTGCGCTCGCCCGTCTAAAGCTCATTGCTGGCGCGGGCGTGCTCGGAACCGGGCAGGTAGTGCCAGTCCTTAACGCGGTGGAGTTGCTCCAGGGAGCGGCCCGCACCGCGCCGCAACGCGCTGCCGCAGCGCCCGCCGAGGCCGCCGCGCGCCCGCCGCGTTCCATCTTGGTCGCGGAAGATTCCATCACCGCCCGCACCCTGCTTAAAAACATCTTGGAATCGGCGGGATTCAAGGTCCAGACCAGCGTGGACGGCATGGAGGCTTACACCCTCCTGCGAACCGAGCCGTTCGATCTGGTCGTCTCAGACGTGGACATGCCGCGCATGAGCGGCTTCGATCTGACGGCCAAGATTCGCGCCGACACGCGCCTTCAGAACCTGCCGGTGGTGCTGGTCACAGCACTCGAGTCCCGCCAAGACCGTGAGCGAGGGATTGACGTTGGAGCGAGCGCCTATATCGTCAAAAGCAGCTTCGACCAGAGTAATTTATTGGAGGTCATCCACCGGTTGATCTGACACGAAACAGGAGCCCGCATGATCAAAGTTCTGGTGGTGGATGACTCTCCGACGGCGAGGGAGGCGTTGGTGAATCTGCTCAACGCCGATCCCGCGATTCGCGTTATTGCCACGGCAGCGAATGGCCAAGAAGCGCTCGAAGCCGCGAAGCGCCAGCAGCCGGACGTCGTCACCATGGACATCCACATGCCACAAATGGACGGCTATGAGGCGACTCGGCGGATTATGGAAACCTGCCCGACGCCCGTCGTGGTGGTGAGCGGCAGTTCGGCGCCACGGGAGGTCGCCAAGACTTTTCGAGCTATAGAAGCAGGCGCACTCGCCATCGTCCAAAGGCCCGCCGGTGCCTGGCACCCGGAGCACGCGGCGACTTCGGCCGAAGTCTTGCGGGCCGTCAAGCTGATGTCGGAGGTCAAAGTAGTTCGGCGCTGGCCTCGCCCGAGGCTAGCCGGCGCAGTTCTTCCGCCTTCGGTTCCCCCAAGGCCCCAGCCTTCCACAACCCAGTCGCATGAGATCGTTGCTGTCGGTGCTTCGACCGGAGGGCCACAGGCGCTCCAGGCCATCCTTTCCGGCCTCGGCAAAGACTTTCCACCTCCGGTCGTGATCGTCCAGCACATGGCGCCGGGGTTCGTTCACGGTTTCGCCGAATGGCTTTCGCAAGCTTCCGGGCGCGGCGTGCGCGTGGCACGACAAGGAGAATCCATTCTTCCGGGGGGCGTCTATCTTGCTCCGGACGGTTTCCACCTGGCCGTCGGGCGAGGCCGCCGGGTCGCGCTGGTCAGCGACGGCTTGCCCGTCGGTCCTTGCCCATCCATCTCCTTCCTGTTCCGCTCGGTGGCGTCGGTCTATGGCCCCAGGGCCGTGGGCGTGCTGCTGACCGGCATGGGAAAGGATGGCGCTGAGGAATTGAAGCAGTTGAAGGAAGCCGGGGCGGTCACCATCGCGCAGGATGAGGAAAGCTCCGTCGTGCACGGCATGCCGGGCGAGGCGATCCGGCTGGGCGCGGCGGCTTGGGTGCTTCCGCCGGAAGGCATCGCCGCCGCGCTCATTGCCCTATTTCGAAGGGCGGAGTAAATCTATGCACCCTTCCCCCAGCACGGACTGGCGAGACATTGAAGTTCTCGTGGTCGAAGACAGTCCGACCCAGGCCGAGGAGCTCAAGTATCTTCTGGCAGAGGGAGGTTACGCGGTGACCGTGGCCCGGAACGGCCAGCAGGCCCTCGCCTCCATCCGCGCCCATCCGCCCACGCTCATCTTGAGCGACGTGGTCATGCCGGAAATGGACGGCTTTGAGCTCTGCCGCCGGATCAAGTCCCAGCCGGAGATCAAGGATATCCCAGTCATTTTGCTCACCTCGCTCGCCACCCCTGCCGACATCGTCAGCGGCCTCAGCTCCGGCGCGGACAATTTCATTCGCAAGCCCTACGAGCCGAAATATCTCCTCTCGCGCATGGACTACATTCTCACCAACCGCGAGCTCCGCCGCACCGAGAAGACGCGGATGGGCGTGGAGATTTTCTTCAACGGCGAAAGGCACTTCATCGCCTCCGAGCGCCAGCAGATTTTGGACTTGCTTATTTCCACTTACGAAGACGCGGTCCGTCTGAATAGCGATCTGCAAGCGCGGGAGCGGGAGCTTGAACGCTCTTACCAGTCGCTGGCGGGTCTCTACGGCATCGCCGAGGGGCTTAACCAGGCCGCCAGCGAGCGCGAGGTCCTCGATAAGGCGCTGGAGAAGGCGATGGCTTTGCCCGGTGTTCGGGCAGGATGGATGGTCCTTCGCGACGGGTCCACAGGGTTTCGCCTCGGCGCCGTGCGCGGCCTTCCTTCCGCCTTAACCGCCTCCGAGGCGTTCCAAGGTGATTGCCTGTGCCGCCGCAAATTGCTCGCTGGCGAGCTAAAGAATGGCGCCAACATTGTCGAATGCGAACGGCTGCGGCTTGCGGGTGGCGACACTGGCGGCTTGCACTGCCACGCGAGCGTGCCCATTTGCATCGGAGAACAAGCCCTGGGCGTTATGAATCTGGCTGGCCCCGACCAGGGGCTGTTTGGGGAGGAAGATCTACGGATGCTCACGGGCGTGGGCAATCAGGTGGCTTTGGCGGTCGGGAGAGCCCGGCTGCTCGCCGAATTGGAAAAAAGAGTCGAGGAAAGAACCGGCGCCCTGACCGCTGAAATCGCCGACCGCCGCCGCGCTGAGCAAGCCCTGCGCGAGTCCGAGGAGCGTTATCGCCTGTTGTTCGAAGTGAACCCGCTACCAATGTGGATCTACGACACCGAATCGCTCGCCTTCCTTGCTGTCAATGAAACCGCGGTTCGCCACTACGGATATTCGCAAGAAGAGCTCCTCAACATGAAGATCACCGATCTTCACCTCCCGGAAGACGTCCCGAAGCTTCTAGGCGAGGTTTTGAAACGACCGGAATCGCGCCGCGCCTCGGGCGAGTGGCGTCTCTACCGAAAGGACGGCTCATGGGTGTATGCGGAAATCACCTCACACGCCTTGCCGTTTGGAGGAGGGAACTCCCGCCTCGTGTTGGCGAACGATGTGACGGAGCGGAAAAAGCTTGAAGAGCAATTCCGCCAGGCGCAGAAGATGGAGGCCATTGGCCAGCTCGCCGGCGGCGTCGCCCACGACTTCAACAACCTGCTGACCATCATTAACGGTTACAGTCAGTTGGTGCTGGACCGCTTCGGCTCCAACCCGGCGCTTGCCGGCGATATCGAGCAAATCGTCCGAGCGGGTGAGCGCGCGGCCGCGCTCACCCGCCAGTTGTTGGTCTTCAGCCGCCGTCAGGTCCTCACGCCCCAGATTCTCGACCTCAATCACATCGTCGCGGGCATGGACAAGATGCTGCGCCGCCTGATCGGGGAAGATATTGATCTGGTGACGTTCCAGGGGCGCTCCATCGGCGGCGTCAAGGCCGACCCCGGCCAGATCGAGCAGATTATCCTGAATCTTGCCGTCAACGCTCGCGACGCCATGCCCCGCGGCGGCAAGCTCACACTGGAGACAGCCAACGTCACCCTGGATGCCTCGTACGCCCGCGCCCACATCGGCGTCGCCCCCGGCCCTTACGTTCTCCTGGCGGTCAGTGACACCGGGCAGGGCATGGACGATAAGATCAAGTCCCACATCTTCGAGCCGTTTTTTACCACCAAAGAGCCCGGCAAGGGAACGGGCTTAGGCCTGGCGACGGTCTATGGCATCGTCAAACGATCGGGCGGACACGTCTGGGTCTATAGCGAGCCGGGCCGGGGCGCCACGTTCAAGATCTACCTGCCGAGCGTCGGCGGGGAAGCAAATTCGGTTGCCGCCGAGGATCGCGCTGCCGCGGGCGGCGGCACGGAGACCCTCTTGCTCGTCGAGGATGAGCCGTCGCTCCGCGCGCTTGCCCGTGAAGTGCTCGAAGCCAAAGGCTACAACGTGCTCGAAGCTGAAAGCGCCCCTCACGCCCTCCGCATCGCCCGCGAGCACCCGTCTCCCATCCACCTCTTGCTGACGGACGTCGTCATGCCCGAATTGAGCGGGAAGGACGTTGCCGACCAACTCATGCCCCTGCACCCGGAAACCCAGGTGCTCTATATGTCCGGTTACACGGACAGCGCCATCGTCCACCACGGCGTCCTCGACCCGCGCACGGCTTATTTGCAAAAACCTTTCACGCCGGACGGACTGCTCCGCAAAGTCCGCGAAGTCTTGAGCGCCCGATCCCCGCGCTCGCCGGGATGATCTTGCGTCCCTGCCTCCCGGTAACGGCAATCTCCCCATCGTCGAGATGCGTCGTGGTTTGACGGGCGGCCGCGCACCTCGGCGGCTTGAAAATTTTGGACCCCTGTTCCGAACGATTGCTGTAAACTGGCGGGCAGTCCAAACGGCCGCAAGGCCCCAGGAGGGACCGATGTCAGAAATTTCTCGAAGAGCATTTCTCAAGCGGGCGGCAGAAACGGCGGGCGTGGCCGGCCTTGTGTCGGCGGGCGAACTTCGAGCCAACCCGCTCGGCTTGCCCATCGGCTGCCAGACCTGGCCGGTCCGCAAGCTGATCGCGCGCGATTTTCCGAGCACCGTCAAAATGCTCAAGGCGGCGGGATTCCAAAGCATTGAGCTCTGCTCGCCCGTCGGCTACGCCGATTTGGGCTTTGCAGGCCTCGCCAAGTATTCCGGCGCCGAGCTGCGCCGCATGATCCGCGATCTCGGCGTCGAGTGCATCAGCTCGCACTTTTCCCTCCAGGAGCTTCGGCAAAATCAAGCAGGCAGAATCGCCTGGGCTAAAGAGCTCGGCCTGACGCAGATGATGGTTCCGAGCCTCGACGGCCCCCCGCACCCCACGATGGATGACGTGAAGCGCGCCGCCGACGAATTCAACCGCATCGCCGAACGCGCCGCCCAGGCCGGCATTCAACAGGGTCTCCACAACGAAGGCTTTCTCGATACCTCGGTGGACGGCCAACGAACCTACGATATCCTGTTTAAGCTTCTCAATCCCCGCACCGTCAAGTTCCAGTTCCAGATTTCAGCCATCGCGTACGGCTTCAACCCCATCCACTATTTCACCACTTATCCCGGCCGCTTCATTTCCATGCACGTGCAAGGCTGGGACGCGAACAGCCGTAAGATTGTCGCGGTCGGCCAAGGAACGCTCAACTGGAAAAAAGTTTTTGCCGCCGCCAAAATCGGCGGCATCAAGAACTATTACGTTGAAATGGATCTCCCGCTCATGAAGGCGAGCGTCCCTTATCTTCGCCATTTGCAAGTCTGAAGCCTTTGCCACCAACTGGACGGACGTGCGCGCGGTAGGGGCGAACGATCTTCGCCGCGGACAACCGCGGCGAGGGCATCTATGCTAATATCGCCGCTGGCGCGGGAGTGGGGCACAGCATGCCGGATGAAACGATTTCCCATTATCGGATTCTCGAGAAGCTGGGCGCGGGCGGGATGGGTGAGGTTTATAAGGCCGAGGACACGCGCCTGAAGCGCCTGGTGGCGCTGAAGTTTCTGGTCGCAGCACCGCTCGATGAGCGGCGGTTTCCCCTCTCGGAAGAAGCCGGCGCTCACAGGGCGCCGCTACAGACGGACCCAGTGGCGATGGAGCGCTTTGAGCGCGAGGCGCAGGCGGCTTCCGCCCTGAATCATCCCAACATCTGCACG
>JAKAWO010000225.1 GCA_021827255.1 Acidobacteriota bacterium
CAAGCACCGGACGCCCGCGCCCTGGGGCGGCGGGGCTTATGTCCTGGCTTCCACTGCGAGCGAACGCGCGCCGAGTGAGCCTGTGGGCTTCCTTGTTCTTCCTACTGATGGCGGCTCTTGGAGTGTTCCCGCTCAACGGGGTGACGCTTGGGCCGGTGCGCGAAGTTGATTTGAGTTCTCTTGGCCAAGGTATTACGCCGCCCCTGCCGCATTTGCTTCAGTTCGTCAATGACAGCACGCTGGCGGTTGGACTGGTTGTCTATAACGCAGGAACGCCGAAGTTGGTCCGCCGAGGGGAGGCGAGCGAGCGATCCGCGTTTTTCCTTCATACAGCGCTTGTGGACGCGAGCACCGGCCGGGTTCTGAGATGGGCAGAGTGGCCGACGGAGAGCCTTCGCCACTCCGGGCTTGTCGCGACGCCGGGCTCGAAATTGGTCGTACTCCTCGGAGATCGGGTCGCTCTCTACAGCGATAGCCTGGAGTTGATGAGGCGGCTTAAATTGCCGGGACCCAAGGGGTCGGTTTGGCTGCCCAGCGCCTCGCCGAGCGGCAGGAGTGTCCTCTTTGTCAGGGCTAGTGGGCGAAAACCGAGCACTTGGGCATGGGTTGATGCGAACCGCCTTCGCGTAGTCCACGTGTGGAGCGTGGTCCCCCCTCAACCCCAGGCCTTACCCATCTCCGACGACTACATCACCTTCGCAAGGTGCCACCCGGCGGGGGGCCGGCTGCCATGCAGGCTTATCGTTCGGCAACTTGACGGCAATTCCGTGCAGGCGGTCGCGGGCATAAGCTACTCCTATGGGAGTCCTGAGTTTGTGGCTGATAACCTGCTATTTGCTCTCGGGTGGCCGCATGGGGGTATTTCAATCCTCGGCTTGCCGAAGCACCGCGTCCTATTCCGGGGTAGCCGTGGGCCCGGCCAGGTCTTTGGATCGGCAGTCTCCGCCCCAGATGCGGCCCGGTTCGTCGTCCCCGCGCTCGACAGGGGCCCGGGGTTAGACTACCTCTACGTTTTTGACGGCCCTTCCGCGCGCCTGCGCACGTTGAGGATCCGCGGTGTGTCCTCCCTCGCCTGGCCATGGTGGTTCGCGGTGTCCTCGAGCTGGCTCGCCCTGTCCCCGGACGGTAGACTGCTAGCCGTCATGGAAAACTTTAAGACCGTCCTGATCTTTAGGCTGCCTCCGCCCGAGGGCCATTGAGCCTGGAGCGGGCGGCGCAAGATCCTCTTCTTTAAGGGACCCTGCGGCTCTCGCACGAAACCCTGATGCGGAGACGTCTCCCGCAGGGGGCGCGCCTACGCCCTTGACGCCGCCCGGCACCTACGCGCTGACCGTGACCGCAACCTCGCCCTCCGGCGGTGGCCTCACGCACTCCACCAACATTATGCTCACCGTCCAGTAAGCCCTGCGGCCCAGCGCATCCACGAGAATGGATTTGCCCGAACCGGTTTCGCCCGAAAGCAGATTGAGCCCGGGGCCGAACTCAACTGAGAGCTGGTCAATCACGGCGTAGTTTTCGATGTGAATTTCTTGAAGCATGGCGCGTACAACAACACCGGAAATAATACCTCATTCGGTTTTATAAGGAGAACGACCTCGCCCGCCTTGATGGACTCTTGATGTTCGGAGAGGCGTGTGCTAACCTGCGGCCAGTAGCGAAAATCAATCCGGGAGGTGACACGCCCGTGAGCACCCCGACCGAGGCCATCCGGGAGCAAATGATGGCCAACAACGAGGAATACCGTCAGTTGCAAAGACAACACGCCTTGTATGCCGCCGAGCTCGACCGGTTGTACAGCAAGCCCCACCTGAGCGATCAAGAAAAAATAGAGGAGGTACGACTGAAGAAGCTGAAGCTGCGGCTGAAGGATCAAATGGCCGGGCTCATCCAGAAGGCGCGCGCGAGCAACTGAGCGGCGCACCGGCAAAGGATGCGCCGACCCAGGCCGGGCGACGGGCGGGCGGAGCGGAAGCCCAGCGGGCGCGAGTGTCCTCAAAGCCGGGAACGGTGGCGTGGGTTCTTCGATGGGACTTCATGGTTAAGGAAGGCTACTGGTTTGGGCTGCCCTTCGTATTGATTGCAGGCGGACTGCTGGGGATCGGATTAACCTGGCCGGCGAAATCGCTTGTCGTCGGCGGGCTTTTTTGCCTCGTTTTTTCCTTATTCGTATTGAATTTTTTCCGCGACCCGGAGCGCGCGGTCGCCGAGGACCCGCGCGCCATTGCCTCGCCGGCGGACGGGCGCGTGGCAGAAGTTTGCCAAGAAGTCTCTGCCCGAGGGCCGATCCAGCGGGTGAGTATTTTCATGTCACCGTTCGACGTCCACGTGAACCGATCGCCCATTGCGGGTACAATTGATGAGGTGAGCTATCGCAAAGGAAGTTTCCGGGCGGCGTACGATCCGCGAGCGTCGGTTGAAAACGAGCAGAATGTCTTCCGGGTCTCGGGCGAGCAGGGCCAAGTGACCGTCCGGCAGATTGCGGGCGTGGTGGCGCGGCGGATCGTCTTCAGAAAAAAGCCCGGGGACCGTGTCGAGCGGGGAGAGCGAGTCGGCCTGATTCGGTTCGGATCGCGGGTGGATATTCTGCTGGAACCTTCGGCGGAGGTCGTGGTCCGGAAAGGCAGCCGCGTCCGGGCAGGGAGCAGCATTGTTGGGTTCAGCGCCCATCGAGACGACACATCCGGAATCTAAGCCGGGCCTGCGGCGAGGGTTTTCCATTCTGCCGAGCCTGTTCACCGTAGGGACATTGATCTGCGGCTATTACGCGATCTTGTCTGCGCTCGAAGCCAGCCGGTTGGTGTCCGCGCCGGGCGCGGGAGGGCTGGCGGCGCTGGCATTTGACAACGCGGCGAAGGCCATCGGCATCGCGATCGTCTTCGACGGGCTGGACGGACGCATCGCCCGGCTGACCAACTCCGCGTCCAACTTCGGCCGCGAGTTTGATTCGCTCGCCGACGTCATCACCTTCGGCGTGGCGCCGGCGATGCTGGCTTACACGTGGGGGGTTCGCGCCGTGATGGCATCGGCAGCCCCTTCGATGGCCGTCCACCTCCAGCAGGCGGGCTGGATCATTACGTTCACCTTCGTGATCTGCGGCGCGGCGCGGCTGGCGCGCTTCAATATAGAGACGGGCAAACCCGCGGGCGACCGGCGGTTCTTTGTCGGCCTGCCCATCCCGGCCGCGGCGGGGGTGATCGCGGCGATTGTTCACTGGGAGAAGACGCCGCTCGATAGCTGGGCCGCGGCCATCGTCTGGCTGGCTTTGTCCTTGCTGCTGGCGTTTCTGATGGTAAGCCGGCTGCGGTATTACAGCTTTAAGGCAATTGACCTGCAACGACGGCGCCCTTACGTCACCATTATTTTTATTGGCGTGCTGGCGTGGGCCATCGTGCTGTATTCGGAAACAGTGCTGCTAACGCTGGCCCTGACCTACCTCCTTTCCGGGCTGGTGCTGCGAGCTATTGCGAAGATTCGGCCCAGCCATCCCTCTTCCGAAGAGGTTCACGCTTCATGAAGAATGCCGGCGGCGGTTACCGAGTGGCGATGGTGGGTTCCTCGTCATTTCTCGGCAAGGAATTGCTGGCGCAACTTGAGGAGCGGCGGTTTCCGGTCAGGCGGCTGGTGACGTTTGACGGCGAGCTTGAAGAACCAGAGCTGCCGATTGTGGACCTTGCGGGCGGCGAACCGAGAGCGGTGGCGGCTGAGTCGGTGGGGCCAGACGACCTGGATTTTGCCTTCGTCGCCGCGCCCGTTGGGCGGCTGCCGGGCTTCCTGCAGAGGCTCGATGAAAAGGGTTGGGCAAGCCAGGGATCGAAGTGCGCCGTCATTGACTTGAGCGGCCGGCTGCGGCCATCGAAGGAGGCGCCGGTTCGCATTCCGAGGCTCGAGCGGGCCGGCCAGGGGGGCGCGACCGGCGCTATCTCGGCTCAGCCTTCCATTTCGATTTCGCCCCACGGGGCGACGATTGCGTTGTCGTTCGCGCTGTTGCGCCTTGCGGCCCAGTTCGAAATCGAGCGGATAACGGCGCACGTTTTCTGTCCTGCTTCCGAGCTCGGAGCGCGTGCCATTGATGAACTCCAGAAACAGACCATCCATCTGCTGAGTTTCCAAAAGATCCCTGAGGAGATTTACGGCGGCCAACTGGCCTTCAATCTTCTGCCGCGACGGGCGGGCCGCGAGCAACCCAACCTCGAAGACCGCCTTCGGAGAGAGCTCGAAGCGTATCTTTCGGGGCGCGCGCCTATGCCATCGCTCCGGACGATGCAGGCGCCTATGTTTTATGCGCTCGGCATTTCGCTGTACGTCGAAATGCGGAAGACGGTGACGCCAGCAGCCGCCGAGGCCGCGCTGACCGGCGCCCCCGTCAAAATTTCAAAGGCCGCGGAAGCGCCGCCGTCACCGGCGGGGGCCGCGGGCGGCGAAGAGATTCTCCTCGATCGGGTTCGGGCCGACGCCAGCCATCCGAACGGGCTCTGGGTGTGGGCCGCGGCTGACCCCTTGCGGCTGGCGGCCGTGAACGCGATCGAAACCGCGGAGAGCCTTGTGAAAGGCGCTCGGCGCTAAGGGCATGAGGACTCGGCTGAGCTTAACGGTCTTCGGAGCGACGGCGATGGCTCTAGCTGGGCTGGCGACAGGCTGCGGCTATCATGAAGGAGGGCAAGCGGCTTTAATCCCTCCGGATGTCAAAACCATCGCCATTCCGATGTTCGTCAACCAGACGCCGCGGTTTCGAATCGAGCAAATGATGACTGCTGCGGTGACCCGCGAGTTTATCGAGCAGACCAAGTTCCAGGTGACGCACTCGGCGGCCGGCGCCGACGCGCTGCTCCAGGGAACGGTCAAGTCCGTGGAGGCCACGGCGGTTACGTTTGACCCGAACACGGGGCGCGCCACGGCGTTTCAAATTCGTGTCGAGGCATCGGTCGAACTGACGGACCTGCACACCAAAAAAATCTTGTTCGCCAACCCCCATTACGTTTTTCGGGAGCAATATCAAGTGAGCGAATCAGCGCCCGCGCTGTTTGAGGAGGACAGGCCGGCGCTCCAGCGGCTCTCGCGG
>JAKAWO010000226.1 GCA_021827255.1 Acidobacteriota bacterium
ACCTTCCCGCTCCAAGACGCCCGCGCCGCGCAGGCCAAGATGGAAAGCCGCGATTTCTTCGGGAAAATTCTGCTGCACCCTTGAGCCGCCTCGGCAGTTCGCGCCGGGCGCCGACGTCGCGGCGCCTCACGAATTTTACAAGAAAGGTATTGACAATCCTCCCCGCCAGCGCTAGAAAGAGTCATAAACTTAAAGCCCACCGAAAGGAGGGTTCTGGCGATGGCCAAAGACCCAAAGACCCAGGAGCCTGCTCCTTCTTGAGGCGCTGGCCAGCATTGTGGCTGCCCTGGCGCTGAGCGCGCCCTTGGGCGCCCAGTGTCAGCTAGGGCAGTACGCCTGCTGCCTGACGACAACGACATATTATATCCAGTGCGGGACGGGGTACTGCGAGTTCACCACGTGCAGCGGGGGCTACGATAATGAGGAGGACCAGTTCGAGGACGAGTGTGTCGTCTGCAACTGTGGGGTCTTCCAAAGCTGGTTCCCCGACGGGTCAAGCTGCTATAACGTATCTCCCGAGAAGCAGCCCGCGTCCCCGGACGCGGCGTACGGCGCGGAGGGCCCAGCCCTCTACGCATACGTTCGCGCCTGCGGGGGGAGCTATGCGCTCGTCAGGATCGGGAGGCCGGGGTAAGCGCCGGCGAGCTCAGCGGCAGCGGGCGGGCGTATTTTGCGGGCGCCGACAGCGGTGCCGTCCGAAGGAGGGTCGAGGCATGTTCCGGCGATTAGCGTTAGGATGCGGTCGCGTCGCGGCCATGGCGGCGCTTATCCTTGCATCGGTTGCCGCGGCGGCACCGCGGCCCGGGCGCGATGCTGCCAGGCGAGCCGCGAAAGCCCACCCCACCGCGTCCGTGCCGCTCCGCGAGCTCGAGCCAGCGGGCACAGCCAAGTTCTCGGCCTCCGGCCCAGGGGTCGTCGAGATGGGCGTCCAATGCGACGCCAACGGGAACGTCTATATGAACTCGGCGCCGAATGTCCAGCTTGCCATCGAGGATGCGCGCGAGGGCGCGGGGGAGCCTCTGACCAGGCTGTCGCCCACCTCCGGCGACACGGTCGAGTTCCCATACGGGTCCTTCCACGGTTACGCCCGCCACTATGCGCGGGGCTTTTACGTTGGCCCGCGCGGCGACGTTTACGCCCTGGTGGAGGCGTGCCGTCAGGCGGGTTGCAGGGCCCCGCACTTCCCCGGCGACGTGATTGTCAAGTACAACGACGACGGGACGGTAGATTCCGTTATCAAGCTTAAGCTCCCCGCCGGCGTACACATACTAGCCTTCAGATTCGCGGCCTTTTTGGATGGAAATTTTCTGGTGACCGGCTCCGTGCTGGGCGGACCGCCGCATTACCTGATCTCAAAGCCGTTCACGGGGATCTTTGACCGCGGCGGCGGGTACGTGGGGCCGCTGGTCCTGCCGAACGATGTGACGCCGCCAAAGCAGATGCCGCCTCCCATGCCGTTCAAGAACGGGAAGCCTCTGCACCCTATACATTCCAACGGAGCAGCGCGCCCACCCGTGCTGAAGCCCGGAACCCTCTGGCTTGAGGACGTGCAGAAGAGCCTCATGGTGGGCGCACTTGATGGGACCATCTACCTGATGCGCGCGACCAGCCCCATGCGCCTTTACACCATTTCCTCGACCGGCACGGTTCTCGGTGAGCGGTTGGTGACGCCGCCCAAGCCCGGCCTGAGGCCCGCCCAGGCCAGCCTTACGGAGCAGGGCATGCTGTTCGTGCAGTTTCAAAGCTCGCCGACGCCTGAGGCGCCGGAGCCGCATTCGGTGTTTGCGCAGGTTGATCCGCAAACCGGCAAGCTCCTCGAAGCCTACAGCGTGCCGTCCAGCGCCGGCATCCCGGCTTGCATGGACGAGCAGAACGAATTGCTGTTTTTGCGCAGCAGCAAGTCTGGGCGGCTGGAAGTGGCGAAGTACGTCGCGCAATGAGAGCAGCGAGCGCGCCGCGCAGGCCAAGATGGAAAGCCGCGATTTCTTCGGGAAAATTCTGCTGCACCCGTAGCGAACGTTAGAAACCGCACGTTCCAATGATAGACGCCGAGCGCGGGCCGGCAAATCATGACGAGACCCTCGCGCTCAGTTTTGCGCGCCGCTTCATAGTTGCCCCCCAGAAATGTTCCCCGAAGCAATCCACCGGCAGTCTCTGAACGGGGCGCGGGACATTTTGAAATGGGTTAATTTTTGGGATACTATTTCTGGTGAAATCCGTCTCTGAGGTTGAAGTATGAGTTTCTTACAGATGTTGCGGAAAATTGACCGTACCCGCTGGTACGTATGCCACACGTGTCTGGGAAACACAAGCCACAACGCCGAACGTTCGATTTTTTACACGGAGGCGGCGCCTGTCAACGTGCTGGGGCGGCGGGTCATGCCTTGCCCGCGCTGCAATGACACCAACACGCGTTCGTTCCAGCAGATGAAGGAAGAAGGTTCAGAAGCCGCGCTCTGGGGGTTGGAACGGATCGTCAAGAAAAACCGCGGAGCAAGTTCGAGGTTTGCCCCGTGAATGAATTGAAAGCGGCGAGTTGAAGTTTCCCCCACCCTGTGGGTCATCATCGTCCTGGAAAAGGGAAGGGCGTTTGCGCCTCCGTGGAACGCTGGCGGCTGGGTTGCGCCTCAAGGCGAGCGGAGGATTGGAGCCTGCCCGTTGCTTGGCGTCTCCGCGAGGGGCCGTCACAGTTTGGCGAGCAGCGCGTCGCGGAGGGATTGCTCGAGGGCGGCGTTGAGATAAGCGCCCGAGGCAGTCAGATAGAACACGTCAATCACTTTTTCGCCTTCCGTATCAATGAGCGCGACCTCGATGTTGCAGCCAAAATCAGCCAGGATCGAGCTGACCTGGTAGAGCAACCCGGGACGATCGGGGGCGATCAGTTCGAGCAATGTGCTGTGGGATGAAGCCTCAAAATGGATGCGGGTTGAGATTTGAGTTTTGCAGCGGCGCGGCGGCGGCGCGGCCAGCCGACCCTGGAGCAAGGCTTCTAGGCTCTGGCGGCCGGTCAAGACGTCGAGGACGCTTTGCTGGAATCGCTCGACTTCAGAAGGATTGAGGTCGAGCGTGCGGTGGAGATCCGCGAAACGGAAGGTATCGAGCACGACGCCGGCGCGGTTGGCGAAGGCGTCGGCTTTGACGATGTTCATGCCCCAGGCAGCGAGCACGCCCGTCATCGAAGCAAAGAGGCGGGGACGGTCGCGGGTGACGACCGTCAGCTCCCAGGCGTGGTGACGCTCGAGGCGAAGCGCCGCGGAGCGGCCCGCGAGGGCGCGCGCCATGCGGGCGTGCGCGGCCACCTCCTCCGGCGAATGGGTGGCCAGATAGCGGCGCGGAAACCCCTCCAGGAAACAGGCCAGCTCGGCGGGCGGAAGGTCAGCGTCCGGGGGCGGGGGCGCGGCCGCGGGAACACGGTCATCATCCAGGCTGCGGGTGAGGACATTCGAGGCGGCGGCAAACAGTTGCCATAGCATTTCCGCCTTCCAGGGCTTGAGCGCCTCCGGGTTAACCGACTGGATGTCGGCGTAGGTCATGAGACACAGCATCTTCAGCCGCTCGGGGTCGCCAACCAGGTGGGCGAAGCCGCGCACCGTGTCGTGATCGAAAATGTCCCGCCGCTGGGCCGTGGCCGACATTTCCAGATGGTGGCGGATGAGGAACACAATGGCCTCACGATCCCACCTCTCGACGCTGAAACGATCCAGAATGCGGCTGACGGCGAGCAGGCTGCCGTCAACGTGGTCTTCTTCCTCCGGCATGCCCTTGCCCACATCGTGAAAGAGAAGCGCAAAGAGGAGCAGCTCGGGCCGCTCGAGTTCAGCAAAGAGCCGCGCAAACTGCGGGCCAGTTTCCTCCGTCGCCCCGGAAAGGGCGTGAAGGTTCTGGAGGGTCATGAAAGAGTGCTCGTCCACCGTATAGCGATGGTAGAAATCGCGGATGACGAGCGAATCAATGGCGCGAAATTCGGGAAACAGCGCCTCCAGCAGACCCAGGCGGTGCATGGCGCGAAGGGCGGTGGCGGCGTGCGGGCCGGTGAGGATGCGGAGAAAAACTTTCCAGCACGGAGCGCCGTCACGCCACCGATCCGCCAGGCGAACCACCTGCTCCTCCGCCTGACGCTCGGTCTCGCTGGCAAGTTCGAGCCCGTGGCGGGAGATGAATTCAAAAAGGCCGAGAAGGAGCAGCGGGTCCTCGGCCGGCTGCCGGAAATAGACCCGCCCGCGCAGAACGGAAAAATCGGCGTTCGAGAGGCGCGAGCGCCAGTCGCGGTAAAGCGCGTAAAGCGAGGAGCGAGCGGGCAGCGCTTCGTCGGCGAGGCTGCGCGCCAAGCGGTCAATCGAGCGGGCGTGGCGAAAATAGCGGCGCATCCAGTCCTCGGGCGAGAGCGCCTGGCGCGGCGCGAGGCCCACCCCGGCTCGGGCGGCCCGGTCCTGAAGCTCGTAGGTGAGCAGGTTGTCGTCACGCCGGTGCTGGCAATGAAGGAAGCAGCGCAACGTGGCCAGGAACTCGAAGGCTTGCCGCCCTTCCTCGCCCAGACGGCGCGGCCAGCACTGTTCCGCCGTCACCCAGCGGCGGCGGCTTTCGAGCTCGGCAATCAGCGTCAGCCAGCGGGCGACGTGGTAATCGCGCAAGCCGCCCGGTGATTCCTTGACATTCGGTTCGAGCTGAAAGATGGTTTCGCCGTACTGGAGGTGCCGGCGGCGTGTCGTTTCCGCCAGATCGCGCAGCAAATCGGCACGGTCGCGCGCCACCAGATGCGGAACCACTTCCTCGCGCAGCCGAGTGAACAGCAACGCATCGCCCGCCAGGTAACGGCTATCGAGCAGGGCAATGCTGAACTCCAGATTGGACCGATCGAGCGCGCCGCACTCGCTCAGCGTCCGGGCTACCGGGCCAACGCGCAAATGGAGATCCCACAGCGCCCGCGAAAACGCGGCCGTCGCCTCCTGCCAATCCGACTGAACCGGGCGGCTCGAAGCAAGAAAGAGAATGTCAACATCGGAGTGGGGGAAAAGTTCGCGCCGGCCATAGCCTCCGAGGGCCACGACGGCAAA
>JAKAWO010000227.1 GCA_021827255.1 Acidobacteriota bacterium
GGCTGCGTCATCCCGCTGGACCGGAAGCGCGAAACCCAATTCTCTCGCTCCTCGGCAGTGAAGTGCGGACGTCGTTGCTGGCGGACGCTGTTGCTGGTTGATGAATTCATGCCGCCAGCTTGCCAGATCTCGACGGCACGCGCCAGATGCACCTGTCTTGACGCTTACGTTGTAACGATGTGGACTTTTCGCCCGCTTGCTTTGTACTCCGACGGCCGACCTTGCCTCCGCTGGACCATCCCTTTGGGCTTTGGCAAGCCCCCAGCCGTAGGCTTCCGGTGGAAGCGCGTGGCCCCGAGGTCCTTCCGCTTGATCCTATCGATGAACCGGTCGTTGGCGTCGAGCCCCCGAGGCCGGCCGCAACCGGGGACCAATCCTTCGCCGCCTCACCCCAGTACTGAATGTGCTCAATGAGCACATTTGAGCGAGCGCCAACATCCCGGATGGGTTCAGCGGCCGCGACACGGATTCTGAAATTCGCTCTGGCCCCGTCGTGGACCGAAGTCTCAATTCTATTGATAGGTCGAGCGCATGCTGGCGATGCTCAAGCACATATCTGCGCTGTTGGCCAGGCAGGCGAAAACCCTGTCGTCACTATGGGGCTGGCTGCTCCTGGCGAGGCCGGAACCAGTGCCGTCAGAAGCGCTCTCGTTCAACCACTGCCATGCGCCGTCGGGAAGTCTCAGAGCGGAATTAGTATACAGCCCGAGCCTTCCAGTTCACATGGGCGGGAACCGGCGGCGCTGGACTTTCGAGCCCAACTGGAACCGGAACCTCGGTTTAGTCTTCGGTCCGGCCCACCCTTCGTCAGGCTGCGTTTTCCTGTGCTTTCTTGAAAACGTTTACGGCGTTGTCGTGATAGATGTTTTTGAGCACGTTATCCGGCAGGCCGAAGGCGTTGAGCGTCCAGTGGTAGTTGAAGTTGAAATTCGCGGTGTCGACCAGCCCGCGCTCGTAGAAATGTTCATCCTCGGTTTCCAGGATGCGAAACGTGGTGGCGAAAAAGGGCTTGCTGTAAGTCACGTCGGTTCCGTAAACGACGCGTTCGGGATATTTCATCAGGAACTGGCGGGTGAACCGGGGAATGGTGGCCGTCTCCGCGAAACGCGCCGCGATGTCGGCGTAGAGGTTGGGATGCCGGTCGAACATCTGGCTCAGGCGATTGAGGTCGTAATCGAGATTCGAAAGATGGCAGGCAATGAAAGTGGTTTTGGGATGGCGCCCCGCCGTTTTGTCCAGGCTGTCGACGAGCTGGTCGTGATCGTACATTCCGGGCTCAAGGATGATTCGCCAGGTCCAGCCGTTCATCAGTCCGTCGTTGGTATTGTTCATCGGCTGGTACGCCCAGATGGGATCGGAAACGTGGATGCTGATGGGCATGCCGAGCTGCCCGGCACGGTTCCACAGCGCGTCCAACCGAGGATCGTCTGCCTGCGGCCCCATGGGAGCGTTGGGGCTGGGCGGCTCGGGAGGACGCGTGTACGTGGGCCCGTCATTCAGAGGTTCTGCAGCAACACCGGAGCGGGGACCCTTGCCGGCATATTGCCAGATGAAGCCCCTGCCCTTGTCGTGGATTTCGCCGACGCCGCGGGCGCCCGCGCGATGGCAATCTTCCAAAGACTTCAGCGCCGTCTTTTCAAAATCGGGCTTGCCAAAATCGTTCATGTTAAAAAGGCACCACATGTCGAAGCGGCCGGGGTAATTGGCGTATTCCCGGCTGATCTCAGTGAAGTGGTCCAAAGTGGAGGCGCCCGTGAAAACGACCGATTTTTCCACGCCGACATCGTCCATGATGTTCACCATCTCCCGGACGCTTATGGATCCACGCCCGTGACAGTGGGCGTCAAAGATGGGAAATTTCGCCTTGTTGACGATTGTTACGGGGATTTCATAGATGGAGTGCGGGAGATAATCATTCAGCAGGATGGTGGGCGGCGAGCCCGGTGCAGGCTGCGGCGCAGGGTCTTCGCGCCCAGCAGAGCGATTTGTCTGACTAAAAGTGATGGCGGGCTTCACGCCAAGCGCCATACTGGCCAGGATGAGTTCTCTTCGATTCATGTTTCGTCCCCCTTTCGATTTTGCCTGAATGTGGGGCTTTGTATCCGACCCGTCCATGGATAGTATGCCTCCGCAGGTTTGGCGCCAGCGATTTTGACGGTACCTTTCCTTTTGATAGCCATGATCTTTTCCAACGGAAGTGAAGTTTTCATTATGCGGTCCGGCCCGAGCGTGAAGATACACCTAACAAATGTCGGATGCAACCGTCAGCCCGGACCCCGCAGCCTTACACCACCGGCTTTCGTTCTGCGGCTCTCCTTCTTGCCCGAAGCGCTATGGGGGGCGACGGTCGCAAAGAAGGGCTGCGGCCCTCAAAAACCGGAGGTCTGCGCTCATCCCTGACAGCTCGGGAAGGCGAAATGGAAATACCGGTTGGTACATCCTGCCATCTGACGTACTATAAAAACCAGGCAACGCCGGTCCCCGATACCATCTCAAAGCCGGTCATCGCCCAAGGAGGACCCTTCGATGACAGGTAAATTCTCCAAGTTTGCTTTCATATTCGCGACAGGTTTGTTCCTGGCTGCGACCGCACTGGCCGGACAGCCAAAAGGTGCGGAAGCCGAGAGCGGCTACTCGCACGTGCGCATTGTGCGCCTGAGCTTCGTGGAGGGCTCGGTGCTCGTCAAGCGCCCGGGCTCGAGCGAGTGGGCGAAGGCCTTGGTGAACACTCCGATCGAGCAGGGCTTCACGGTTGCGACGGCGGGCGGCAGCTTCGCCGAAGTCGAGTTCGAGAACGGCTCGACGGCGCGCCTCGGCCAGCTTTCGAAGCTCCGCTTTGACGAACTGGCCTTGACCCCGAGCGGGGCGAAAATCAACCATCTCAGCTTTGTCCAGGGCTATGGAACATTCCATCTCATGCCGCAGCACGGCGACGAGTACAGGATCGCCATCGGAAACACGCGCATCAAGCCGCGGGGCAAGGCCGAATTCCGCACCGACGTGAGCCCTGACGGACGCCTGAGAGTGGAAGTATTCGACGGGTCTGTGGACGTGAAGGACCCGAAGCAACTCGCCAAGGTGACCAAGGGAAAGGCGCTGGAGTTCAACAGGCAAACGCTCACCGCTTTTGACATCACCCAAGGCATCCGGAAGGATTCCTGGGACAGATGGGTGCACAAGCGTGACCAGCAGGCCGAGCTTGCCTACAACGACAGCCCGGTGGGCGTGCACAGCCAGCTTTACGGCTGGAGCAACCTCGACGCCTATGGCGAATGGGCGTTCTTTCCGGGCTTCGGTTACGGCTGGGCCCCGTTTGAGCCGGTAGGCTGGACCCCGTATTCGATGGGGCAGTGGAGCTGGTATCCAGGGTTTGGTTACACTTGGATTTCCGGTGAGCCCTGGGGCTGGCTGCCGTTCCATACCGGATTCTGGAGCTACGATCCGGGATTCGGCTACTTCTGGATGCCGGGAGACCTTTCCATGTGGTATCCGGCCCTGGTCGACTGGTACTCGGGCCCGGGGTATATCGGCTGGTCGCCGATGGGCCCCGGTGGCGCGCCGACGTGCCGGACCGCCAACTGCATCGTCGCGGTGAGGCCGGGAACGCTGCGAAACGGGCTTCCGGTGAATCCGAATACGAGATTGCATGTCGCGCCGGGGCCGCTTGCCCGCATCAGCGGCCCGGCCATCGCTCCCGGCGCGGCCGCGATGCTCTCAGGCGCCCCCGTACAGGAAAATCCTGGCACCGTCGGGATGCGCGGAGTTGCACAACCGTTGGCCGCGACAAGAACCCGGGCCGTTACTACGAGAGTGCCGTCCGCTCTCGTTCGCACTAGTGCCAGGGCGAACACCCCTGCGCAGCGAACCAGGATCTTCAGCGCCGTTGCGCCCAAGGTCGTTCTCATGGGGCAATCTCCAACGCAGGCGGCGGCAGAACTCCGCGCCGCTCAGCATGCGTCGTTCTTTCATCGGGTTTTTGGAGGAAGGCGTCCTGCCCCCGCTTTTGCCCGCCTCGGGAACACCCTGGGCGGCCAATTCCGCGTGAAGGCTGCGGGGCGGGACGGATTGGGCTTCAGGCCCGCCGGTTCTCCGGCCGTCACCAACCATTCGATTGCCTCCAGCCCGGCGCTTCGGGGCAGGGTGATGCGCGCAAATCCCGTCTTCCTGCCGCACGCCAGCGCCCCCGGCTTCGTCGGACGGCAGGCTGGCCTTGGCGCGCTTCCCAGGGAAAACGCGACGGGGGTACGGGCAATGGGCAATCAGGGTGGCGGGCCTTCTGTGCGCAGTTTCCACGCCGCCGGACCTCGGATGGGCGGGTTCCGGGGGTCCGAGCCGGCAATGCGCAGCGGCGGGTCGGCTCCGGCAATGGGCGGAATGCACGCCGCAGCCCCGGCAGCTCGTGCCGCGGCCGCATCGGGCGGCCATCACTGATGCTGGCACACGGCGACGCCTCAATTATGCTGAGTGAGCACATTTCAGAACCCTGCGAGGGCTGTAGCCCGGGGCATTCTGTGATTACAACGTTGATCCTGAAACGAGCCCTGCCGCTGCAACCGTCCCACGTCATGCTTGACCCCGGAGGTATATTGAATGTGACGCGCTTTCCTGCCAGGGGCCTGTCAGAAACCCTTCCGGAGGCCCGCAATGGCATTGACCCAGCAGTTCACGTTCATTCTCGTCCAGGTCTCACCATCGCCCGCCTCAACTTATGCAGCCATACCCAGGCCGTCTGGTAGCTGCCCAAGCCTAGGATGCGCTGCAGGCCCAGCGCACTTCCCCCGCTCTTCTGGCTGGTGACGAATCACATGGCCTCGAACCAGGTTCGCAGGGGCCTCCGCGTGCCTTCGAAAATAGTCCCGGCGCTTAACCTGACTTCCGCGCTCGGGCGAGTGAGGTATCGCATTGGCAATGAGATAGCATTTCATTCCGTCACTATGGCGAAAGGGCGGACCAACTTTTGACCGGCTTCATGACTTCTGCC
>JAKAWO010000228.1 GCA_021827255.1 Acidobacteriota bacterium
TTTCGCATAAAGCCTCCTGCCGCATTGTACGCGCAGGAGGCGACGATGAGTCAATCGAATTATACTGCATTACTTAAGACGCTGTGTATAACGAGGCAGTTCTTTCTGTCCAACCATCTGGAATTTCGCCGCCACGCCAGGAGCACCGGGAGCCGGCTGGCGGCCGCCGACGAAAACCGTGTAAGATCCGGCCTTGTCCAAAGGCTGGCCTTTCTGGTTCACCACGCTCAAGTCGCGCGGGGTGAGCGTGAAGCGGACGCGGCGCGTTTCGCCCGGTGCCAGATGGATTCGCTCAAAGCCTTTGAGCGCGCGAATCGGATTGTGCGGCGCCGGCCGATACTCGATATACAACTCCGCCACTTCGTCGCCAGGGATTTTCGATGTGTTTCGAACCGCCGCCGTCACGGTCAGCGGCTGACCGGCTTGGATCTTGTTTGAGGAGAGCTTCAGATGGCTGTAAGCGAACGCGGAATAGCTCAGCCCATAGCCAAACCCGAACAACGGCTGGCCATGGAAATAGCGGTACGTCCGGTTCTGCATGGAATAATCGCTGAACGGCGGAAGCTGGCTGAGCGACGCATAGAAAGTGATGGGCAGCCGGCCGGCTGGATTATTTTTTCCCGCCAGCGTTTCCGCGATGGCAGTCCCGCCCGCTTCGCCAGGATACCACGCTTCGAGAATGGCGTCGGCGTGCTGCTCGGCCCAATTCACCGCTACGGCGCTGCCGCTCATCAGCACCACCACCAGCGGCTTGCCGGTTGCCGCAAGAGCTTGAAGCAGTTGCCGCTGAACCTCCGGCAATCGAAGAGACGTACGGTCGCCGCCATCGAAACCGTGGATATGGAGCGGCATTTCTTCACCCTCGAGGTCCGGCGAAAGGCCGACAAAAGCCACTACCACATCGGCGCGCTTGGCCATTTCGACGGCTTGCTGACGGAGCACCTCCAAAGGCGGTTTCCATTCCAGCGTGATGCCAGCGCCAAACAGCGGCGCGCTGTGCGTGTACTCGAGGCGGAAAGCGTGCGGCCGAACGCTATGGAAGTGGACCTGAAACGACGGCGGGGCCGGACGGCGGCTGAAGTTCGAGCCTTCGGCCACCTGTCGGCCATCGAGATAAACCGCGAAGGTCTCGTGGTCCTCACACGGATAGCAGTGAGGTTGGGCGATCGTGAAGGTGTAATCGCCCGGGCCGGGCGGCGTCAGCGTACCGCTCCAGCGCGCAGAAAATGCCTTCATGGGGACCTGTGACGCGGGCTGGGCGGCGTTCCAATCAAACTGAATTTCTGGGTCCGTGCGCACCAGGGCGGGCTGGCCGGAAAAGTCGGCATGGGCAAAGTACTCAGCTTTGAGTCCCATGACGGAAGGCTCATCGGCAGGGTGAAAAACCGTGCGCGGGACGGGCACCGGCAACTCGGAGACCAGCGGCGAGCCTTGCGCATAGAGAATGCGCGCCTTGCCCGAAAACTGCCGCACCACGCCGTCGAGCGGCAGCACGGGATGCGAAGCCACGCCGTGATAATTGCCCTCGAGTGCGCGCAGCAATGTGGCTTCGGGGCCGATCACGGCGATCGTTTTCACGCTTGGCTTTAGCGGAAGAATGCCCTCGTTTTTGAGCAGCACCATCGCCTCGCGCGCGGCGCGAAGCGCTACCTGCCGGTGCGCCGCCGAGTCCACCTCCGACATGGGAATCCGGCTGAAGGGAACCATGCTGGGCGGGTCAAACATGCCCAGCTTCATGCGCGCCGTAAACAGCCGCCGGACCGCCCGGTCAATCACACGTTCTTTCACCAGGCCATCGCGCACGGCTCTGACCAAGGTGGTGTACTCATTGCCGCAGGTGGTGTCGGTTCCGGCCTGGACCGCGTCGGCCGCGGCGTGCTCGAGGTCAGGCGCGTAGTGGTGTCCGAACGCAATGTCCGCCACCGCGCCGCAGTCCGACGTCACATATCCGTGGAAGCCCCACTCCTGCCGCAGCGTTTTCTGGAGCAGAAATCGGTTGGCGCAGGACGGCACGCCGTTGATGGCGTTGTACGAGCACATCACAGAATCCGCGTGGCCGTGGACGAAGGCGGCGCGAAACGCCGCCAGATAAGTAGCCTCGAAGTCGCGCGCCGACACGCGGGCGCTGAAGCTGTGGCGCAGCGGTTCCGGTCCGCTATAGGCGTCAAAGTGCTTGGGTGTGGCGATCACTTCGAAGTATTTGGGGTTGTTTCCTTGCATCCCTCTCACATACGCCGCGGCCAGACTGCCTGTGAGGAACGGGTCTTCGCCGTAAGTTTCCTGGCCGCGTCCCCAGCGCGGGTCGCGAACGATGTTGATGTTGGGCGACCAGAAATCGAGGCCGAAGTAGATGCTGTGCAACCCCTCGCGCATGGCTTGGTTGTACTTGGCGCGAGCTTCGACGGAGATGACCCGGCCTTCGCGGTGGACCAGCGGCGCATCCCAGGTGGCGGCCATGCCGATGGCCTGCGGAAACATCGTCGCCACGCCCGCTCGCGCCACGCCGTGCAGCGCCTCGCTCCACCAGTCGTAGGCCGGAACGTCGAGCCGCGGAATGGCCGGCGCAGTGTGCTGCATTTGGAGGACTTTTTCCTGGAGCGTCATTCGCCGCACCAGATCATCCACTCGCTGCCCGACGGGCAGCGACGGGTCGAGCCAGGGGAGAACTCGCTTGTTGGACTCAGTCTGGGCTTGCGCAGACGGGAGGCATAGGCCCAATGCCACGATAGACATCAGAAGCCGCGCCCAGGTGAGCTTCCGTCTCGATTTGCTCATGTCCCCTCCTGCTGAACACATGGTTGGCATTTCCGGCGCAACATCAGAAAAGCTCTCGCGTGCGAAGTTCTAATTAGGCGCAAACCCAGCGCCTTTGTCAACGGCGAACCGCGTACAGAACTCGCCAGCCGCGCTGAGCCGGTCTTGAGCCGGCCCAGGGAACGCATGGGTGCCGCTTCGCGAGCGGGCAAAGCCACCAGCCCGGCGCGGGCGCGTGGCAGAGGGTCGAATCCATCGTTGAAATTCGCTTCCAGGGAATGGAACAATGGTTGGTTGACCCTCCTCGCCAAAACCGGACGAAATCTTGTCCGTGCTCGGAGCTGGCAATCGCTCTGCGGCTTGATTTCAGTCCCGATTCTTATCGGGTGCCTCGCCGGACTCAGGCCCCGCCGGCCGAATCCACCGCCGTTCCCCGCTCCCAGCGCCGCGCGCTCTGTGCTGGCGGATGACGCCGGCCCCGCCGATTCGCGCCAACTCAAGTCCTTTCTCGCGCCGATTTTCACAAAGCTTATGCGCAAGTACCAGATTCCGGGCGCGGCTTTCGTGCTGGTCAAGGACGGCAAGATCTTTTTCTCCCAAGGCTACGGCTGGGCCAACCTCGCAAAGAAGATTCCTGTCAATCCCAATCGTACGGTTTTCCGCGTGGCTTCGGTCACCAAGCTTTTCACTACCGTGGCCACCCTGCAGTTGGCCAAGAAAGGCAAATTGCGTCTCCACACGGACGTTAACCGTTACCTCAAAGGTTTTCAGCTTCCGGAAAAGTATCCTCAGCCGATCACCCTTTCCGCCTTGCTCACCCACACCGCCGGCTTCGAAGACCTCTCGATTGGCGTGGCGGCGCGACAGCCAGACCAAAGGCAACCACTGGGCTTCTATCTGGCCCATCACATGCCTGTTGAGGTGCGGCCTCCCGGGCGCATCGTCAGCTATTCGAACCACGGCCTGGCGCTGGCCGGCTACATTGTGCAGACCGTTGCTGGGCAGCCTTACGCCGCCTACATCCGAAATAACATCCTGGAGCCGCTCGGCATGAGCCGCTCTGGATTCCTGCCCTCGCGGCGACTTCAGCGCGATCTGGCCACGGGCTACGGCCGCTGGCGCGGTTTGCATCCGGTTCCTTTGGATTACTTCAACATCCAGCCCGCTTCCGGCTTGTGCGCCACGCCGGAGGATATGGCGCACTTCATGATCGCCCTACTCGAGCAAGGCCGCTACGACGAAGCCCGCATCCTGAGCGCGGCGAGCATCGCCCGGATGGAACGCCAACACTTTACCCAGGACCCGCGCTTGCCCGGTCGTGCCTATGGCTTTTACGAAAAGCAATTCGACGGCCTGCGCGTCATCGGCCACGGCGGCGATATTCGCGGCTTCGGGAGCCTTCTCACGCTGGTCCCTGAAAAGCGTTTGGGCTTTTTCATCACTGAAAACGTGGATGAGCCACGTTTCGATTCTGCGATCGAGCGCCGTTTCTTCCATCACTACTTCCCTGCCGCGCGCCCAGACATCGGCCGGGTGCTCGACTCGCCCGGCGATGCGGCGCGCGTCGCGGGGAGCTATCGGCTGAACCCTTACTCGGCCACGACGTTTGCCAAGCTTTTCACGCTTTACTGGCGGTATCGTGTCACGGTCAACAGCGACGGTTCGATTGAACTGCATTATCCTCATCATTACCGCCCGCCCACCCGCTGGGTGGAGCTCCAGCCGCTTTATTACGAGCGTCCTGAAACAGGTGACAAGGCCGTTTTCCAAGCTGCCCCGGACGGGCGCATCACGGAGATGTTCACCGATGAGCAGGCCTTCGACCGCCTCCCCGGCTATGCGACAGGGCGATTTCAAGTCCGGCTGGTTGAGGTTCTGCTGCTGATTTTCCTGACGCCCTGGGTTTTCTGGCCCGTGGAAGCTCTCGCGCACGCCGCGCTCCGGAGATGGCCGACGCCGTCCGAGCGGACCTCCGATCAGCCTGCGAGTCGGCGCCGCCTCGCTCCCCTCTTAGCCCGCTTGATTGCCGCAGCAGCCGGCGCGCTGATTATCTTTTTTGTTCTTGCCTTCCTCGCCGCGCTCCGCCGGATAGATTGGTGGGATTTCGCTTACGGCGTCCCTCGCGTGATTCGCGAGCTGCTGCTCATTCCGCCGGTTACGGCAGGGCTGGGCATCGGCGTTGTGATTTTTTCGGTCTGCGCGTGGCTCAAGCGTT
>JAKAWO010000229.1 GCA_021827255.1 Acidobacteriota bacterium
TTCTGCGGATGCGCGCAGACATCTTCCCGAATCTCAATCTCCCTGTCATCTATGTCGCGCAACCCTATGGAGGCATGAGCCCGGCCCAGATGGAAGGTTATCTGGTTTTTTACTATGAGTATCACTTCCTTTACATCAACGGAATTGAAAGCGTTGAGGACAAATCGATCCAAAGCAATGGCTTATTAAAGCTCACTTTCCATCCGGGCACCGACATGAGTCAGGCGTTGGCGCAGACCATCTCCTACGTCAACCGGGCCCACGCGTTCATGCCCTACGGGACCGTCCCACCATTCGTGATCCGTTTTGACGCCGGCACGGTTCCAGTCGGCTATTTGGTGTTCTCGAGCAAGACGCGTTCGCTGGGCGAGATCCAGGATTTGGCTCTGAACCGGGTGCGCCCGGTATTCGCCACTTTGCCGGGCGTTTCCGCTCCGCCACCCTTCGGCGGCAACCAGCGCACGATCGTGGTGACGGTGAACCCGGACCGCTTGCGCGCTTACAACCTGGCGCCCGATGAAGTCGTCCGGGCGATCAGCGCTGGGAACGCGCTGCAACCAGCCGGCAACGTCCGAACCGGGTCTCTCCTACGCATGGTCACCAGCAACTCAGTCACACCCGACATTAGCGCCCTGCTGAACCTGCCCATCCGCACGGGCGCCGGGCCGGCCGTTTATTTGCGTGACATCGGCACCGTCGCCGACAGCGCAGATATTTCCACCGGCTACGCCCTTGTGAACGGCCGGGAAGCGGTTTATTTGCCGGTCACCAAACGCCCGGACGCCTCGACGCTGACCGTTGTCAACGAAGTCAAGGCGAACTTGTCCCGCTTTCGCGCCCTCGTGCCCCCGGACATTGACATCAGCTACCAGTTCGATCAGTCGGGCTATGTGAGGAGCGCGCTCTTCGCGGTGGCGCGGGAAGGGCTATTGGGGGCGCTGCTGACCGGCCTGATGGTGCTGTTGTTTTTGGGAAATTGGCGAAGCTCGCTGATCGTTATCACGACCATCCCGTTCGCCCTACTCACCGCCGTCGTGGCGCTTTGGGCCGCAGGCCAGACGATCAACATCATGACGCTTGGCGGATTGGCGCTCGCCGTGGGCATTCTGGTTGATGAGGGGACGGTCGTCATCGAGAACATTCATTCGCACCTCATGGAGGGCGCGCCACGAGCCCGCGCCGTTTTGGGCGCGAGCAAAGAAGTCGTGATTCCGCGGCTCCTTGCCATGCTCTCGGTGCTTGCGGTCTTTGTGCCTTCGTTCTTCATGACGGGCGTTACGCGGGCCTTGTTCGTGCCGCTCACGCTTGGAGTGGGCTTCGCCATGGCAGCGTCCTACTTTCTCTCCGGGTCGCTCGTTCCGATCATGTCCGTCTGGTTGCTCCGAGAACACCATGACGATGCCTCGGGCAAGGGGCGTGTGGGGCTCTTTGAGCGAGGGCGCGAGAGATGGATTGCCATCCTGGAAAGGGTCGCGCCGTTGCGCCTCGGAGTCCTCGTAACGTACGGCGCGATCGCATTGTTGAACATTGCCTTTCTTGGGCCGCGAGTGGGGCAGGAGCTCTTCCCGCGTGTTTCGTCGGGCCAGTTCCGGCTCCGGTTCGACGCTCCCACGGGGACCCGGGCCGAGGAGACCGAACGCTTGGCGTCCAAAATTCTGGCTGATATCCAGGCTGCCTCGGGCGGCAACGTAGCCACCAGCCTGGCTTATGTCGGTACCCAACCTCCCGCGTATCCCATCAACACCGTCTTTCTATGGACCAGCGGACCCCAGGAGGCGGTGATCAACGTCGCCTTGAAGGCGGAGGCCCATATGGGCGTTGCGGCTTTTGAGGATCGCTTGCGGCGCGAGTTGCCGCCGAAGTTCCCCGGCAGCTCCTTCTCGTTCGAGCCGGGCGATATTGTGAGCCAGATCATGAGCTTCGGCTCGCCCACGCCCGTGCAAGTCGCTGTGGAAGGCCCGGATTTTTCGGCTACGCGCGCTTATGCCGAAAGGGTTGAATCCCAGCTTCGTCGCGTCACCGTCTTGCGCGATTTACGACTGGATCAGCCGCAGGATTATCCCACCGTCAACGTCAACGTGAACCGTGAACTGGCAGGCCAACTCGGCGTCACCACCAACGAAGTGGCCAGCTCGCTGGCGGAAGCGACTTATTCCAGTCGGTTCACTACCCCCAATTACTGGGCTGACCCCAAGAGCGGCGTCGGCTATCAGGTGCAAGTTCAATATCCGCAGCCACGCATCACATCGCCCGAAGATGTGGCGAACGTTCCCGTCATGCGGGGCGAGACGCAGCATCCGCTGATTGGCGATCTCGCTTCGGTGACGGAAGGGACGGCGGTGGGCGAGTACGACCGCGAGAACGGCCTGTGGCTTTTTACGCTTTCGGCGAACACGGCGAGCGAAAATCTGCGGCCCGTGGCGCGCGGCGTTGACGCCGCCATCACGCGGGCGGGCGCGCCACCCCGAGGTGTCAGCGTCCGGCTCCGGGGTCAAATCGCCCCCATGCGCGAGACTTTCACCAACCTCGGAATCGGCCTTCTGGTCGCCGTGGCGGTCATTTTTCTGCTGCTGGCAGCGAATTTCGAATCTATGCGGCTGTCGCTCATTGTGTTGACCATCACTCCAGCGGTGGTGTGCGGCGTGATTTTAATGCTGTTCATCACGGGCACCGCGCTCAGCATGGAATCATTCATGGGGACCATCATGGCCATCGGAATCGGAACGGCGAATGCCATTTTGCTGACCACCTTCGCGGAGCAATATCGCCGGGGAGGAGCGGATGCCTTGTCCGCCGCCATTCAGGGCACGCGCAGCCGCATGCGGCCGATTTTGATGACCAGCCTGGCGATGATTGCCGGCATGATACCTATGGCGCTCGCGGTTGGACAGGCCACCGCCCCGCTCGGCCGGGCGGTCATCGGGGGGTTGGCCGCCGCGACCGCAGCAAATCTGACCGTGCTGCCGTACGTCTTTGCCATCGTCCAGCGGCGCGCCAGCACGATTTCTCCATCTCTCGACCCGGATGACCCCGAGAGCCGCTACGTGACACAGTAAGCAGCGCGGGCACGAAAGCTTGGAAGGAGATCCTATGAAGTGGAAGGAAGCCGCACTTTCAGCGATCCTGTCGGCAGTCTGCCTTATCTCCAGCTCGTGCAGTAATCCGTCAAATGGGACCACGCGAGCTGACGCTCCCGAGGCGTCTCAGTCCATTCCCGAAGTGCAAGTGACCCCCGTGTTCGCGGAGAAGCTCAGCACCACGGTAAGGCTCCCGGCACAGCTCATGCCCTACGAAGTTGTCGATGTGTATCCCAAGGTAACTGGCTTCGTGAAGTGGATCAAAGTGGACCGTGGCTCGAGGGTGAAAAAAGGGGAGATCGTTGCGCAACTTGAGGCGCCGGAGCTCGTGGCCCAGCGCTCGGAGGCCGATTCCAAGTTTCAGAGCGCCGAATCCCAGCTTGCGGCGGTCGAGGCCAAGCTCGAAGCTGACCAAGCCACTTATGAGAGGCTGAAGGCGGCGGCGAAGACGCCCGGCGTCGTGGCGCTGAACGACCTTGAGGTGGCCCAGAAAGCCGCGCAGTCAGATCAAGCGAATGTCGTGGCGCTCGAAAAAAGCGCCAAGGCAGCCCAGGACGGGCTGCGCGCCGTCTCTCAGCTTGAAGACTATCTCAATATTACGGCTCCCTTCGACGGCCAGGTTACGACGCGATACGTTCACCCCGTCGCGCTCGTCGGACCCGCCGGCGGATCCGGGGCCATGACCCCCATCGTTCAAGTGCAGACGCTCACGCGGGACCGCCTCGTGGTTCCGGTTCCTGAGTATGACACGGCTGGAATCCCCGAAGGAACAGAAGTGAGCTTCACGGTCCCTTCGTTTCCTGGAAGAATCTTTAAGGCTCCCATCGCCAGAATTTCCGGCGCTGTGGATATTAAGACGCGCACCATGCCCGTCGAACTCGATGTGAGGGACCCGCGCGGGGAATTGAGTCCTGGCACCTTTTGCGAAGTGGAGTGGCCAGTGCGCCGCCCTTATCCAACTCTATTCGTCCCCGCTTCCGCCGTTGCCACCGATCTCGAGCGAGCGTTTGTGATTCGCGTCCGTGAAAACCGGACCGAATGGGTGGATGTGAAGACGGGAGCTACGGTTGGGAAGCTCGTCGAAATCTTCGGAGACTTGCACGAAGGCGACGAAGTGGTAGTGCATGGGACGAATTCCGTCAATCCGGGCACTCATGTGAGGCCAAACCTAATCTCGTCGAATTGATACTCGAATGGAAAAACAATCTCTCACCTCTGAAAGGAGAAAAGAAATGAAACACCGAACCATAATGACCCGAACCATGATCCTGGCGGCGGTCATCGTTGCCGCCATCCCAATTTTCGGCAAGCCCCAAGCATCCAAGACGAGCGTCAAGGGAGAAGTGGTCGATCTGTGGTGTTACTCCCAGGAGGGTGCGCACGGACCAGGGCACAGACAATGTGGCATGGCCTGTGCGCGGCTAGGAAATCCCATCGGGATCGTCGATGCTGAAGGTAGCATTTACGTCGCTATGGGAGCGAAAGACCACCAGCCGGCACGCGCGCTTTTGCTCGATAAAATGTCTCAAACCGTCACCGTTACCGGCACGCTGGTGGAAAAAAGTGGCTTGAAGCTTCTCTATATTAGCTCTGTCAAGTAACCACCGCAGTGCGCGCGCGCTGCAGTGGCAGGACGCGATGCAGAACGCGGGGTCGACGGTGATTCCAGCGCCCACGAATTGCGGCATGGGATGTGAGGCGCGAGCAGGCTCGTGTCAGAAGGAATGTAATTTTCACAGGAGGTCCTTGTGAAGCGAAAAGTGTTTTTGTCGGTTTTTGTCTTAGGGATTTCTTGTATTTTCCCCCTGTATGCGCTGGCCGCGGAGCCCTTGCGATTGGTCGCGACGATCCCGCTCGAAAACGTCA
>JAKAWO010000230.1 GCA_021827255.1 Acidobacteriota bacterium
AATAAGACCGGAATCAGCAAAAATTGCAGTGGAAGCAGCGCGTAACCCCAACGCGCCCCGCTTTGCGCAGCGGTGATGATGCTGCCCACATCGGTGTCCGCCATCATCACCATCTGCCCGGGGCCGAAAATGGTGAGAAAAGTCATCAAGCGCTTGAGAGTGGGGCGCCGGTCGGCCGTAGGCTCGGGTCCGGAATCCAAAACGATGGCGCCATTTTCGGCGGCCGCGTTGACCGCCGGATGGGGCTTCGAGCTGAGCTCTGGGTTTGCGCCTCTTCGTCCTGGATGCATGTTCAATACCGGAACTTGAATCCCAGTTCGTTGGGACTGTGAGTGGCGACGTCCATCACAGGTCCGAAAGCCAGGCCACAGCGGTAGTGGATACGCGCGATGGCCTTCCCTCTGGCGGGGCTGGACTTCAAGTTCAAATGAAGGTTACGGTTCCAAGCCAAGACAGTGTCGGCGGCTTGCGGCACCGTCGTTTTGGTGGTAGAAAGATCCGAGGGCGCGGTTTGCCGGTGTGCTGCATCGCCAGCCGTCGTTCGTGGCCCCGGTTGTTCGCGCAACCGGGGCCAACCATCTTCCCGCCTAATGATCAGGCCGAAATCCTTTCGGGTTTCTCCTTCTTGGCGGCGCAAGTCCCGCAAATCCCGCCCAGCTCGAGCCGAGCCACGCGGATGGAGAGACCGTGTCGCCCCTCAATCTGGGCTTTCAGTTTTTCGAACAGCGGAGTCTGAATCTCCAGCACGCTGCCGCACCGCTGGCAGGTGAAGTGCATGTGGTCCTTGTCGGTGCGTGCCTCGTAGTAATGGCCAGTGCCTCTAAAGTGCATGAGGTCGAGCTCGTCAATGATGCCGAGCTTTTTCAGAGACTCCAAGGCGCGATAGACTGTGGCCAGGTGCAAGCCGGGCAATTGCTGGCGGGCCCGGCGCAGGACCTCGGGGGCATCCAAGTGCTTGCCGGCCTTTTGAAGGACTTCGGCAATGACCTTGCGCTGAGCCGTCATCCGAAGGCCGCGCGCTTGAAGCTCGCGGGTGACCGGGCGGCGTTGTTTCAGGTGTTTTGCGAGAACCATTCTAGTTGCGAATAACTCGCAACTTGATTATGGCTGAGAACCGGCCTGCTTGTCAACCATTATTTCCTAACCTCCACCTCGCGCTATGTGTCTGCAATAAAGTATCCATGGCAGGCGCCGGCCGGCGGCTTTCGATCCCACTCCTCGACCGGCGAGCCACTGGCCCGAACGGCGGCAGAGAGCGCCAGGCGCCACTTACCGCCAGGCAGCCTGGCGGTCCGGCGAGCTTAGGGAGATCCAGGCTGCCGTTCGACCGCCCGGGGGTCTTATCCATCCGCCGGTTCTGTGGTTAAATAGTGAAGCTGGGTTATTTGCATGGAAAAGACGATCCGAGTCGCCGTGGGTTCGGACCATGCTGGCTTTCCGCTCAAGGAAAGAGTGCGGCAATATCTCGAGCGCAAAGGGTTCGACGTCGAGGACGCAGGGACGAATTCGACGAATTCGGTGGATTATCCCGATTTCGCCGAGAAGGTTGCCGGCCGGGTAGCGTCAGGCCAAGTGGACTTTGGCGTGCTGATGTGCGGGACGGGCATCGGCGTGGCCCTATCCGCCAACAAGGTCCCGGGCGTGCGGGCGGCGACCTGCAATGAAACGATTTCGGCGCGGTTTGCCCGCTCTCACAATAACGCCAACGTGCTGGCGATGGGCGGGCGGCTGGTGGATGCCGCCACGGCCGAGAAAATTCTTGACACTTGGTTCAGAACACCGTTTGAAGGCGGCCGCCACGAGCGCCGAGTCCAAAAGATCAGCTCGATCGAACAACGTTATCATCCGGAGAAGAAAGCATGAATTTTCTAAGCCCATTGACTGAGGTTGACCCTGAAATCGCCCGCGCCATTGACCAGGAGGTCGAGCGGCAGTCGCGCACGCTCGAGCTGATCGCTTCGGAAAATTTTGTCAGCGAGGCGGTGCTGGAAGCGCTCGGCTCGCCGCTCACCAATAAATACGCCGAGGGTCTTCCGGGCAAGCGCTACTACGGCGGATGTGAATTTGTGGATGTGGCGGAATCGCTGGCCATCGAACGCGCCCGGAAGCTCTTCGGCGCCGAGCACGCCAACGTCCAGCCGCATTCCGGCGCGCAAGCCAATCAAGCCGTCTATATGACTGTGCTCAAGCCCGGAGACACGCTGCTGGGCATGAACCTATCGCACGGCGGCCACTTGACCCACGGCCATCCGCTCAATTTCTCCGGCAAAATGTACAAAATCGTCGCCTACGGCGTGCGGAAGGACACCGAAACGATTGATTACGATGAGCTCGATCGGCTTGCGCTGGAAACCAAGCCCAAGCTGATTGTGGCGGGAGCGAGCGCCTATCCCCGCCTCATTGACTTCGCGCGGCTGGAGCAGATTGCCAAAACTTCCGGAGCGCTGCTGATGGTGGATATGGCGCACATCGCCGGTCTCATTGCGGCGGGTTTGCACCCTTCGCCGTTTCCGCACGCCGACTTTGTCACCACCACCACGCACAAGACCCTGCGCGGTCCGCGCGGTGGCGCGGTATTTTGCAGGGCGCAGTACGCGAAAGACCTCGACAAAATCGTTTTTCCCGGCATCCAGGGCGGGCCGCTGATGCACGTCATCGCCGCCAAGGCGGTCTGCTTTCATGAAGCTCTGCAACCGGAATTTCGAGAATATCAAAGGCAGATTGTGGCGAACGCCAAAACACTTTCGGAAACCATTGCCGGCGAAGGCTTCCGCATCGTTTCGGGCGGCACCGACAATCACCTGATGCTGGTGGACGTCTTTTCCAAAGGCTTGACCGGACGCGAGGCGGAGCAGGCGCTCGAGAAGGCTAGCATCACCGTCAATAAAAATGCGATTCCCTTTGACACGAACCCACCGATGAAAGCGAGCGGCATCCGCGTGGGCACGCCCGCCGTCACCACGCGCGGCATGAAAGAAGCGGAGATGCGCCGCATCGGCCAATGGATTAGCGAAGCGCTCCACCACGCGCAGGATGACGCGATTATCGCCCGCGTCCGCCGCGAGGTCGAAAGCCTCACGGAACAGTTCCCCCTTTACGAAAACCGCCGCGCCACGGCGGCCTCAAGGTTCGTGAGCTCTTGAAGAGATTATGGCTGGGTTTGGTCTCTCGAAAATTTCGTAAATAGATACACAATCCGATTCCTCATCGAGACGCCACTTCGGGCGGACCAAGACGTTCATTTCCACTCCAAGTAAGAGTCGCGCCGACAGCACGCCCTCACCCGCGTCGCGGGACACCCTTTCCCCGGCGGTCGGGGAGAAGGACGGGTTGACGGGTTCAGGCGCGAGCGGCACGGTTAACAGCGTGCCCTGACAGCGGCTTAAAGCCGGGTTTGCAATGGCTTGTGGCCTCAATGCGATCGCGTTTCACCACAAGCACGCGGCTCTTCTCGGCGATTCCACGGCCAGCGTCACGCTCGCCAGCTTGAAACCCAGTTCTGCCGGTGTAGGATTGGGGTGGGTGCGGGTAAGCCTGGAGCAAAGAGCGGGACATCGGGCGATGCAAGTACCGCCGCGCGCTAGCGAGCGCTCCGGCGCTCCAAAAATGTCGCTTCCCCGTTAGGACGCCCGCACCCTCCTAGCTTTGCCCTGAATGCCCAAGGGGTGTCGGCGAATAGCTTCTACATTTTCTTCGTTGGAGGTGCCTAGGGCAGGAGCACTTCACCTCGCGCCTCAAAAAGCGCCCTTCGGCCGAAAGGCCAAGAAGACCCCGAACCGCAGGCTCACCCTCGTCCAAGAGGAGTAACGCGGATGCGAAGTCGCGCCGGTCCGGGTAGAGGGCGAGAGTTGCGACACCCGAGAAACCTAAGACCAAGACGAGCCAGTGCGGTTCCATTAGACCCTGCCCCCACGAAAATGTGCCCTCTCGAAGAGGGGGGGGCTGGCCATATTTGTCATGCTCTGAACGCTCGCCGGAAAATCCCATCAATATGACTCAGTTGGCGTTCGAGGGAAAATGCGCGGCCGATTTCTTTGGGCGAGAGATATTTGCGGATATTGGGGTCGCGCTCGACGAGGGTTTTGAAATCCTCACGGGTTTGCCACACTTGCATGGCGTTGCGCTGCACCCAGCGGTAAGCGTCCTCGCGGGAAACGCCTTTCTCTGTAAGGTCGAGCAGCAATTGGCCTGAAAAAATCAGGCCGCGCGTCAGGTTCAAATTTTCCTTCATGCGCTCGGGATAGACGAACATTTTCTCCACCAGCGTTGCCGCTTTATCGAGCATGTAATCGAGCAGGATGGTCGAGTCGGGGAGGATGACGCGCTCGACCGAAGAGTGCGAGATATCGCGCTCATGCCAAAGCGCCACGTTTTCAAGCGCCGCCTGGGCGTTCGCCCGCACTACCCGCGCCAAACCGCAAATCTGCTCTGCCTGCACGGGATTGCGCTTGTGCGGCATGGCCGAGGAGCCTTTCTGGCCGGGCGCGAAGAATTCTTCCGCCTCGCGCACTTCGGTCCGTTGCAAGCCGCGAATCTCAAGCGCCATCTTCTCAAGCGACGCCGCGATCACGGCAAGCGTTGAGAGGAAAAAAGCGTGCCGGTCGCGCTGGATCACCTGAGTCGTGGCGGGCGCGGGCTCGAGGCCGAGCTTGGCCAAGATGTTCTTTTCGATTGCGGGTGAAAGGTGGGCGTAGGTTCCGACAGCGCCGGAAATCTTGCCGACGCGCATCTGGTCCGCCGCGAAAGCCAGGCGCCGAGTATTCCGATCGTTTTCCGCATACCAGACTGCCAGCTTGAGGCCGAAGGTCATGGGCTCGGCGTGAATGCCGTGCGTGCGGCCGATCATCGGCGTGTGCTTGAATTCCAAAGCGCGCTTCTTCAGGACATCACCCAGTCGCGCGAGGTCCGTCCTCAGCAGCTCCGACGCCTGGCGA
>JAKAWO010000231.1:0-674 GCA_021827255.1 Acidobacteriota bacterium
CTTGGAGGCGCGCGCGAGCTCGGCCGGCTCGGTGATAACTTCAGCCGCGTAGCCTAGATGCCGGACGGCCTTCACCACCGACCCGACGTTGCCGGCGCCGTAATCGAGCACCGCAATCATAGCAGGCCCTTGGTCGAGGGCAGTTGGCGCCGAAGCCGCCGATCGCGCGAGCAGGCGTACCGCAGCGCCCGCGCAAAGGCCTTGAAGAGCGCTTCCACTTGATGGTGGCTGGAGCGGCCGTAGGCGATTTTCAGATGGACGTTCGCCCCCGCGGCCGAGGCAAAGGCTTGGAAAAAATCCTCCAGCAACTCGGTTTGGAGATCGCCGACGAAGCGGGCGCGAAGCGGCGCCTTCAGCGCCAAATAAGGCCGGCCACTCAAATCAATCGAAGCCAGAGCTAAGGTTTCATCCATCGGCATCACGAAGTAGCCGGCGCGGTTGATCCCTTTCTTCGACCCGAGCGCCTGGCGGACGGCTTGCCCGAGGACGATGCCAATGTCCTCGACCGTGTGGTGCTGATCCACGTCCAGGTCGCCGCTCGCCTTGAGCTGAAGATCGAATCCACCGTGCCGCGCGAAGAGCTCCAGCATGTGGTCGAGAAAACGGATGCCAGTCGAGATGGCGTATCGCCCACGCCCATCGAGGCGGAGGCGGAGGCGGATGTCGGTTTCCTG
>JAKAWO010000231.1:684-4926 GCA_021827255.1 Acidobacteriota bacterium
AGGATAATGGACGAAATCTCGCCAGGCGCGCGCGCCGTCGCGGCAGTCCATCAAGTGGCGAAAACGGCGAAGACCGGCGATCAGTCGCCGAGTCTGCGAGGCGGAGCCGACCGTGAAGCGCAAGTAGCCCTTCAAGCGCGGGTCATAGCTCCAATCGCGCACCAGGATTTTTTCCCGCCGCAACCGGGCGGCGATTTCTGGCGCTCGCTCGCCGACCCGCGTCAGCACGAAATTCGCGGCACTGGGGACATACGGCACGCCCAGCGCCTCCAGGCTCTGGCAGAGCGCGCCGCGGTTGGCGAGAACCTGCCGCACGTAGCGGCGACGATAGCCGTCATGCCGCGTGGCCTCGATGGCCGCCGCCAAAGCGAGCGAGTTGACGGCGAAAGGATTCTGGGCGCGATGCAGGGCTTCCGTCAATTCGCGATGGGCGAAGACACAGCCCATCCGCAACGCCGCCAGGCCGAACGCCTTCGAGAAGGTTCGCGTCACGACGAGGTTGGAATATTTTCCGATCCAAGAGAGAACGGTCTCGCCGGAAAAGTCGAAATAGGCTTCGTCCACCAGGATCAAGGTATTCGGAGCCTCGCGCAAGAGGCGGCGCAGGTCAGGCTTGGGAATCGTGGTGGCCGTGGGATTGTTGGGATTGGCCAAAGCCACCCAGCGGGCGCGCGGTTGGACGGCTTCGAGCAGCTTGTCCACGGGCAGGCGGAAGTTTTCATCGTAGCGGATGCGAACCGTCCGTCCTCCGGCCACGCTGTGAAAGAATTCGTAAACAGGAAAAGTGGGCGCCGGCACCACGAGGAGGTCATTAGGGTCCACGAAGGCGTCGCAGATCAGATTGATGGCGTCGTCGGTGCCGTTGGCGAGCAGAATTTCTTCCGGCGCAACGCCAAAGTATTTGGCCAGCTTCCGGCGCGCTTCTTCATACTCCGGATAACGGGAAAGCATGTCGCCGTTGAGGAGGCGTCGCAAAGCCCGGACGACCTGTGGGGCGCAGCCCACCGTGTTTTCGTTGAAGTCGAGGCGCAACTTTCCGCCTCGCCCTTCGAGCGGAGGGCGGTATTTTTTGAGGCGACGAATCGCCTTACGCGGTTCCACCATGAATCTTGAACCTCGTTTCAACCGAGTCAGCGTGGGCTTCGAGCCCTTCGCTTCGCGCCAGCGCCACGATCGTGGGCTGGAGCCGCTGTAGGCCCTTGGAGCTGAGACGTTGGAAGGAGATGACCTTCACAAAGTCGGCGGCGCTCAAGCCACCGCGCATCCGCGCCCCGCCGGCTGTCGGAAGAATGTGATTCGAGCCGGAAGCGTAATCCCCGGCGGCCACCGCGCTCCAGCCGCCAAGAAAGATCGATCCCGCCGACCGAATCTTATCCATAAGCCCGGCGGCCCCGTCGAGGAGCGTCAGATGCTCGGGCGCAAAGGCATTGGCAATTTCAATGGCCTCCTCAAGGTCTTCTGTGAGCACAATGCCGCCCCGCGTCCTGAGAGCTTGGGGCGCGCAGCTCTCGCCCTTTGCCGCAACCTTCTGGAGAATCCTGGCGGTGGCCGATTGAACCTCCAGCGCCAAGCGCCGCGACGGGGTCAGCAGCACGGCGACGGCTTCGGTGTCGTGCTCGGCTTGAGCCACCAGGTCCGCCGCAATCCATTCTGGACGGCCACGCTCGGCCACGATCATCAGTTCGGTGGGGCCGGCGACAAAATCTATCGAAACCTCGCCCGCGAGCAACTTCTTGGCCGCCGCGACGTAGCGATTGCCGGGCCCCACAATCTTATCGGCGCGAGGCACCCGCGCGGTGCCAAAGGCAAAGGCGGCGATGGCCTGCGCGCCGCCCAAACGGTAAATGGTTTTCACGCCCAGCCAATCGGCCGCAACCAGCACGGCCGGGGCGGGATCGGGCGACGTCACGATGATCTCTCTCACGCTGGCCACTTGGGCTGGAATGAGGCTCATCAGAACGGTTGAGGGCAAAGGGAAGCGGCCGCCCGGAACATAGCCGGCAACCCGTTCGAGCGGGCGCACGATCTGACCGACCGTGACGCCCGAGCGGGTTTCGATTTGCCAGGGCGTGGGCAATTGCCGTTGGGCGACGCGCCGGAGGTTCCGCGCGGCGACAGGCAGGGCGCGGATGAATTCCTTGGGCACGGCGCGATAGGCGCGCTCGATTTCCGCTCGGCTCACGGTAAATCCCTGGCGGCGAAGGTCTATCCCATCCAGACGCCGGGTCAGGCGCGCGAGGGCTTGATCGCCGCTCCGCCGTACGTCGTCCAAAATCGGGCGAACCACCCGCTCGGCTTCCTCCAGGCGCGTCGCGCGCTGGCCGAGCAGGCGGTCGAGCGATTTCTTGTCGGTACTGCGGATGATCGGCATCATCGGCAATGCTCACCGGTCGCCACAACCGCACGCGGCGAGGCGTGTTCCTCGGTTAAAGGGCCGCAAACTTTCGGCAGTCAGCGCCCCAGGGCGCGGCGGCTTGAATGGCTTCGACCACCTCTTCCGGCCGGCTGACGACCGCCCACATGGCGCGGTGCCTGGGGTCCATGAATCTCTCCACGACGGATTGTTCCAGCATCTGGAGCAGCGGCTGGAAATAGTTTTTTGTGTTGACCAGGACGATAGCCCCGCTATAAAGGCCCAGCCGTTTCCAGGTGATGGCTTCCATCAACTCTTCCATCGTTCCGCAACCGCCGGGCAAAGCGATCGCGGCGCTCGAACCTTCGATCATCCGGCGCTTGCGCTCGTGCATGTCTTTGACCACCAGCTTGGCGGTGAGGCGCGAATGGCCCCACTCGAGCTCCATCATAAACCCGGGAATCACTCCCACCACTTTGCCGCCTTCGGCTAACGCGCCGTCAGCCAGCGCGCCCATGGAGCCGACGCCGCCACCGCCATAGACCACGGTGAGGCCGGCTTCGGCCAGCACGCGGCCTAACTGGCGTGCGGCGTCGAGGTAAGCGCCGTCGCACTGCCGACTCGATCCGCAATAAACACAGACCCTCCGCTCCCCGTTATCCATAAACGTCTCCCTGGCTGTTTCTGAGCGGCCCCTTGCCTTAGAGAACGATCTTGTTGAGCGGATACTCGACAATCCCTTGCGCCTTCGCCGCTTTAAGCCGCGGGATAATTTCCCTCGCCGTTTTTTCCTCGATCACCGTGTTGACGGCCACCCATTCCGAGTCGCTCAGGCTGGAGATGGTCGGGCGCTTGAGGGCCGGCAAGACGCCAAGAACCTTTTCCAGGTCATCGCGGCGCACGTTCAGCATGAGGCCAACCTTGCCCGCCGCCTCCATCGCGCCGCGCAGCAGAAGGTCGAGCGTCTGGATTTTCTGCCGCTTCCAAGGGTCTTCCCAGGCTCGAGGGTTGGCAAAGAATTTGGTGTTCGACTCGAGGACGGTCTCCAGGATGCGCAGGCCGTTGGCGCGCAACGATGAGCCGGTCTCCGTGACCTCGACGATGGCGTCCGCCAATACCGGTGGCTTGACCTCCGTCGCCCCCCAGGAAAACTCGACCTTGGCCTTGACGTGGTTTTCGGCCAAGTAACGCTCGGTCACCTTAACGAGTTCGGTGGCGATGACCTTCCCCTCGAGGTCGCGCACCGACTGGAAAGGCGATTTCTCCGGGACCGCGAGCACCCATCGAACCTTGCCCAGAGTGTGCTTGGCGTAGATGAGATCCGCAACTTCCACCACCGTGGCCCCGCTCTCGAGAATCCAATCCTTGCCCGTCAGGCCGGCGTCCAGAACGCCGTCCTCCACGTAGCGGGCCATTTCCTGGGCGCGGATCATCATGCATTCGATCTCTTCGTCGTCCATCGCCGGAAAATAGGAGCGCGGGTTGACGGTGATTTCGTATCCGGCGCGCCGAAACAGGCTCAACGACGCCTCCTGGAGACTCCCCTTGGGCAATCCCAATTTCAGCTTCATGTCTGGCTCTCCCGGGGCGCATCGCCGTAAACCCTTTCGGGATCAAACTCGCGCCGCGCGATAATCTCTTCACCGCCCTCGCTCAGCCTGCGGAAGAAGCAGGATTTGTAGCCCAAGTGGCAGCAACCGGGGCCGGTCAGATCGGCCTGGATCAGCAGGGCATCCTGATCGCAGTCCACGCGGATTTCCCGCACTTTGAGTTTGTGGCCGGAAGTTTCTCCCTTAGTCCACAGCCCCTGCCGGCTTCGGCTGTAAAACGTGACGAAGCCCGAGGCGAGCGTCTGGCGATAAGCGTCAGGGTTCATATAGCCCAGCATA
>JAKAWO010000232.1 GCA_021827255.1 Acidobacteriota bacterium
CGCCCCGGATGGAGAAATCCTGGTGCGTGGTCCGAACGTTTCTCCCGGATACTTCGGCGACCCGGAGGCAACTCGGGAGGTGATTTCGGACGGCTGGCTCCATACCGGCGACCTGGGCCGGTTCGACGAGGAGGGCAATCTGATTTATCTCGGCCGGAAGAAGGAAATGATCGTGACGGCCGAGGGCTTGAACGTTTTCCCCGAGGATGTTGAAGCGGCGCTGCTGGAACAGCCAGCGATCCGCGAGGCGGCGGTCGTCGGCAAAGAGTCCGGCGTGGCGCCGCTGCCCTCCGGGCGAACGGTGGTCCATGCCGTGATCGTCCCAGCAGAAGGCCGCAGCGCGGAAGAAATCGCGGGGGCGGTCGAGACGGCGAATCATTCTCTCGAGCCCCACCAGCGGGTGCGAGGGTTTTCCCTATGGCCTGACAGCTCGCTGCCGCGCACGCTGTCCACAGGGAAAGTCCAGCGCGCCGCGATTGCCTTGTGGGTCAATTCACCTGCCGCCGCGCCGGACGCGGCATCCTGCTCGACATCGAGCCAGCCGGCCGACTGGAAGCGCTTTGTCGCCAGCCTCGGCGTGGCGCCTGAACGCCTGCGCCCCGAAGCTCGATTGGCGGAAGACTTGGGCCTTTCTTCTCTGGATCGCGTGGAGCTAATGACTTGGATGGAAGGCCAGGGTTACCCGGTGAGCGAAGATTGGATGGCGCAGGCTCTCACCGTCCGTGACGTTGAGGAGGCGGTTCGCTCCAGGAGCTCTTCAATAAAGGAACCCGCCTCAGAGCGCGTCGCCAGCGCGGCACAGGGTCCTCTCGCAGGCCGGCCGTTAGCCGGGCCGGAACGGAGCGATCTAAGGCGTGAACCCAGTTGGACGGTTTCGCCTTGGGCCGTCATCCTGCGCGATTTCCTACAAAGAGTGCTGGTCTTTCCCTTGCTGCGATATTACGTCAAACCGGAATTTATCGGCCTCGAGCGGCTGCGCGGCGTCACTCCTCCGGTGCTGCTCGTCGCTAATCATCAGACCTTTTTTGATGCCGCCCTGATTCAGCGCGCGCTCGCCTGGCGGCTTCGACGCCGACTCGCTCCGGCCATGAGCGGCGAAGTCTTCCGAAACCATTCGCGCTTTTCGCTTCTCCTGACGAGGCTCATTTTTAATGGCTACCTGATCAGCGAGAATCCAGCGCGCGCCCAAGAAGCCTTGCGCCGCGCCGGATGGCTGGCCGAGCGCGGGTACTCGACATTGATTTTCCCGGAAGGCGAGCGAACCCAGGACGGGCGGCTGCAACGCTTCCGGCCCGGAGTAGGCGTGATGGCGGAGCGGCTTGGCTTGCCAGTGGTCGCGCTGCGAATTGACGGTTTGTACGAAATCTGGCCGCCCTCGAATCGCTACCCAGGCCGCGGGCGGGGGCGCGTGACGATCGGAGAGGCTTTCCACCTCCAACCCGGCGAAACACCGGCCGCGTTTACCCGGCGGATCGAGGAGTACTTTCGGGCATGGAAATAGCGTCGGCAGCGATGAGTTCTGAATTGCGAAACAGCGGCGACCCGGAACCTCAGCCAGAAGGGCCACAGAACTCAAACGCCCGACGGTAACAGCTGATGGCGCAGTTGGCGAGCAAGCGTTCAGGCAGCCTCAAGGGCCGTCTCGCGCGGATCTTCCTCGCCGCCCGCTTGACGCCGGGCCGGCGTTTGGACACACTCATTGTGCCGAGCGCAAAAGTAGGAGAAGAAAGCCAATGTCCTCCCAACAATATTTTGCCCGCATCGCTGAAATTCTCCAGCAGATTGAGCGAACGCAACAGCAGGCGATCGAGAAGGCCGCCCGGGCAATGGCCAAAACGATCGGCGCGGATGGACTGGTCTATTTGTTTGGGAGCGGCCATTCGGTGATTCCGGTTCTGGACGTCTTCCCGCGGTATGGCAGCTTTGTGGGTTTCTTCCCGATTTACGATCCGCGCCTCATGTGGTTTAACGTGGTAGGGCCGGGCGGCGCGCGGGAGTTACTGTGGCTCGAACGCCAGGAGGGCTACGCAAAAAACATTTTGGCAAGTTACGCCCTACAGCCGCGCGACTCCATTCTGGTCTTCTCACACGGCGGACTGAACGCGGCGCCGATCGAGGTAGCCATGGAAGCGAAAAATCGCGGGCTGACGGTCGTCACGGTTTCCTCGCACCAGAATTACCGCCAGGCGCGGGCGGCGCATTCCAGCGGAAAGCAACTTCCGGACGTCGCCGACATCGCTATTGACAACTGCGTGCCGCCGGAAGACGGCTTGGTGCGGCTCGACGGAATGCGGGAGAGATTCGCGGCCGGCTCGACGGTAGCGGCCGTTTCCATCGCCATGGCTCTCGTGGCGGAAGTCGGCGCTTTGCTGGTGAAGGGCGGCAATAAGCCGTTGACCTTTGTGTCGCCTAACGTAGGTCTTGAGCCCGACCACAACCAGCGCGTCTTCGAAGAATTTTCGCGGCGCGCCTCCAAACGTGTTCCCTGAGTGACGAGCCTAAACCGCGCCGCCTCTTGCGCGAGGAGGAAGTATGAGCGACAAGACAAGCCGACGCGACTTCATGCGGGTGATCACCGCCACCTCATTAACGCCTTACCTCCCCAAAGGCCCTGCGGCCGTGTCCCCAGCAGAAAGCTCAGGGATGGAGGACAAGCAAAGGACATCCCCCGCGGCTTCGCCAGAGTTCTTTCCAGTCGCCGTGTGGTATAGCGGCGGCAAGGCGCGCGCGCCGATGCTGGAGCCCGTTAATGCTTCGAGCCCCGAGCGCTGGGGAAAAGACCTGGATAAGATCAAGGCGGTGGGCTTCAACACCGTCAAGTGCTGGGTGGACTGGGCTACGGCCGAGCCCAGTCCGGGCGAATTCGATTTCAAAAACCTCAACTTGTTGCTCTCGCTTGCTCACTCACGCGCGCTGCGCGTCATCGTGCAGATTTACACCGACTCGGCGCCAGACTGGGTGGGCGAACGCTACCCCGACGCGCGCTTCGTGGACCGTTCGGGAGCGGTGATCAACTCCGAAGCCGCACCGGGCTATTGCATGGATGACGAGGCCGTGAAAGCGGAGATCGTTAAGTTTCTCACGGCGCTCTCTAAAGACGCCAATCGCTTTCCGGCGCTCTACGGCTGGGACGTCTGGAGCGAGCCGCACGTGGTCAACTGGGCGGATTTCCCTTACCTGAAGAACCCTGAATTTTGCTATTGCCGTTACACGCAAGCGCGGTTCCGCCGCTCGCTTCAAGCGAAGTACAAAACGCTGGCGGCGCTCAACGCGGCGTGGTATCGCGGCTTCTCGAGTTGGAACCAGGTGGCACCGCCTCGCTTTCCAACCATTCTGTCCTATACCGATTACCTTGACTGGCGAGCCTTTATCACGGACAAACTGGCCGCCGATCTGAAAACTCGCGTCATGGCCGTGCGCGCTGACGATCACGTCCATCCTATCACCAGCCACGCCGCGGCGCCGGGGCTGTTCACCTGGCCGACGGATGGCTATGGCGAGCCGGACGACTGGAAGATGGCCGCCAACGCGGACTTTTTTGGGACTTCCCTCTATCCCAAGCATGCGGAGATGATTCACCCTCTTTCGTACCATCAACTGGCCGCTGGCCTCGACTTTGAGCGTTCCGCCGGGCACAGCTTGGGCAAAGGGTTTTGGATTGGCGAGCTGCAGGCGGGGCAAGGCGTGACCGGAATGCGGATCGCTGCTCCGGTAACATCCCACGATCTCGCTTTTTGGATGTGGCAAGTCGTCGCTCACGGGGCGCGCGAGATCGCCATCTATGCTTGGTATCCCATGGACTCTGGCTATGAATCGAACGGGTATGGCCTCATCCATTTGGATGGAACCCTGACGGCGCGCGCCCGCAGGGCCGGCAACGTGGCGAAGGTGATCGCGCGGCATGCCGCCGAGCTGAACCAAGCTGAGCCTGCGCCCGCCGAGGTGGCGATTCTCTACAACCGGCTTTCCTACATGGTTGGAGGCTCGGAACCGTCGCTTTCCAAGCTCGGCAACGCCGAGCGCGATTCGCTCCTGGGCCTTCATCGTGTCTTCTTCGATCAACAGATCCCGGTGGACTTCGTGAGCGCCCAAGACGTTCGCGACGGAAGGATCAGCGCATATAAAATTCTCTTTTTGCCCTACGCTGTGATGCTGTCGAAGCATGTGGCCGAAGGCATTCGCCGCTACGTCGAACAAGGCGGGGCCGCCGTCGCCGAGGCGCGCCTCGCCTGGAACAACGCGCGAGGCTATGCCAGCGAGCTCATTCCAGGGCTTGGGCTCTCCGAGGTCTTCGGCGGCCAAGAAAAGTTGATTCGGCCCGTCGCGAACCCGCGATTGCGCGTCACTGGCTCAGCTGGATTACCGGACCTCATCGCGGGCCAAACCTTTCTGGGATACGCCTTCGAGGAAGACCTTAAGCCAGCGCCGGGCACGCGAGTGCTGGCGCGCTTTCCGGGCGGCGAGCCGGGAATGATTGAAAAGGCTCACGGCCGAGGCAAGGCGATCTTGATCGGGTCGTTTGCAGGCCTCGCTTGCGAACGCCGGCAAGACGGTTCAACGGCGCGCGTGCTGCTCTCCCTGGCCAAAGCTGCCGGAGTCAGCAAAGGCGTGGAAGTATCAGGCTCAGCAACGGCAGTTGAAGTGCGGCGCTTGGTGAATCCTGCGGGTCAAGTGGTCTTTGTGTTCAACCATTCGCCCAAGCCGGCTCGAGCGGCGATGCGTATCAGCGTGCCGTGGACGGTCGGAGCCGCGCGTGACTGGGTGAGCCGCCAACCCGTCAGCTTCAAACAGGAGGGCCACGAGGTCATTCTGGAAAGGGCGCTCACGGGCAACCAGATTTGGATCGTTGGCTTGAAGGCTGGCTCTTAGACGCGGTCGAGGCGCTCCAAGCATTGCGTGAGCTGCTGCATGGTAAATCCTACA
>JAKAWO010000233.1 GCA_021827255.1 Acidobacteriota bacterium
AGAAAAAAAAGAGCAGACGCCCTCAATGGCGCCTGCCCTTCTAGCCTCCCCGTTGACAGACTCTATTTAGCTTTTCGATTTCCCGCCTTTCAATGCTGCCTCCGCCTTTTTGCCGGACGGCATCGCCTTGCCCGAGGTTGAGATCATGAAGGCCGCGCTCTGCCCGCGAGGACGAATCTCAGTGATCGCGTGCTCGTTCTGGGCGAGCTTATTGTAGTCCACCTCCGTGTATTGGTTTTTTCGGGCCTCACTCTTGACCGTCACCGGCACGCTCGCCACGCGACGACCGTTTCGGTTGAAGAACGCTAGGTGGGAAGCGCTGCCATTGGCGAGCACCTGCACACGGTAATTCCCCGGTTTGAGATGTGTTGAGATGCCGACCAGAGTAGGGTAGATAACCTGAATTTTGTAAGACTTCGCGTAGGATAGACCTGCGAGAATGAGAATCGCACCGGCTGTTGCCAATGTTGATCTCAGTGCCTTTGCTAAAGTGCTCATTTTATCCTCCCGAGTGTTTTTGTTCGTTTAGTAAGATGCGAGGATCGGGGTTAAGGGTTGTCGGTAAGTCCGGAATGAGGTGTGAGGTTCGCTGGGATCAGGTTATTTGGATAGGTGTCGCCGAGGCAGGAAAACCGTCTCGCCCTGAGTGTGATAGACGGGATCGCCGGGGATGTGCAGGACCGGGCGGTAATTGCCCTCCAGCGCTTCGATGAAGCCTGGGCCGAAGTGCATGGACGTGTACCACCAGCGGCCGTAGCGGGTGGCGGGATCCTTTTCGAGCACGACAGCGCTGAATTTCCGCTTTTCCAGCATCCGCCAAAGCGGATCCGCGAAGGACGGATCGCGCTCCATGATCGCCCGAAACATGAAAGGATCCAGCAGATACGGTTCCTGATGAGCGAGGATGGGAAGCAAAGGATTTTCAGAGAGGATCAGACCCGGATGGGGGCTGAGCGCGCGGAGAGTCATTGCAAAACGCTGGCGTTCCGGGACGATGTCCGCCCTGCGATAAGCAAGCCAGGCCGGTGAAAGGGCCAGAAAACCGGCTATCGCCAGCGCTTGCGTCGCAAAAAGGGATGGCCTTCCCTCGACCCGCGAAATCCACACCGCCATCAGAGTGACCGCCGCAACCTGGACGTCCAATAAGTGGTTGAAGTCCGTCCCGGGCGAACCGTAAATCGCGAGCGTCGCGGCCACCGCGGTTAGAAAAAACAGCGGCGCAATCTCCCGAAAAAGTTTTCCCGGCCAGGCAAAAAGGGCCGCCACGGCGAGCACGAAGAATGGCAAGATCGCCATATCAACGCCCATAAGGTTTAACATCCGCTCCGGAGCGCTGGCGAAGTCTGCCCAGGTGCCGCCGCCCGCCACTGAGGCTTGCATCACCTCATAGGCGCGGCCGTGGGATGCAAAGTCAACCGCCGCGCAGGCCATGAGCACTCCGGCCGCAACAAAAATTAGAAATTGGATAGCGCGGCGCCTCCGCCCGGAGAGCAACAGGAACAAAAAGACGGCGCCGGCCGCGTAAAGGCTGGTGACCTTGGCGGAGAAAGCCAGGGTAAGAAGCAGGGCGGCGCCGCCCAGGGCGATCGTACGGTCCGGCATGGCTGCGCAAAGAGCCAAGGAGCAAACAACCAGGGCGGCGGGCAGAGCGTCACCACGCACAGTGAGTAAAATCTGCTGTCCCGATTGCGGCGCCAGAACAAGGATCGTACAGCCCACGGCGAGAAGCCGGTCCACACCGAGCGCCCGCATCAACGCATAGACGCCGCCGAGCAGCAGGACGACGCTCAGCAATGAGAGCGCATATCCGGCCAAGCGTGGGTCACGCGCCACGCTCATCAACCCCGCCAGCAAGATAAAAACAAGCGGCGCATAGCGCGTTCCGCCGTATCCGAGCGGGCCATAAAGTGGCCGGTAAAAAATGCCGTGGCGCAAGTCGTCCGCCAGAGCGAACCAAACTCCCGCCACGTGGTCCAGATAGGCATCCGTGCGCCAGCACATGGAGACCCGGAGCAAGGTCATGGCCGCGACGGCCGCCGCAGCCAGGAGCAAGCATCCTCTGGAATACTTCATCATCGCAGCGATTCCTCGCCCCGTCCGGGTCCCGCCGGTTCTTAGGTCAAAAGCAAAAATCCTCGGATCGAGAGCCTACCGCAGCGCCCAGCGGCTGACGTTTCCCCGAACGAGCCAGCCTCGACCGGCCGGGAGAATCCGAACCTGGCGCAGCCGAGCCGCGGCGTCGAGGTCAGCAACCCCTCGGCCGGCCACGGCGCTGCGGCTCTTCGCTGAGCCGATCACGATGGGCGCGAGAAACCAACATACATGGTCCACGGCGTGAGCGTCGAAGAAACTTCCCAATACTTCGCCGCCCCCCTCAACCAGCAAGCTGATAATGCCCTCGCGCGCGAGGCGCCTGAGCAGAGGCTTTAAGGGAACCCTTCGGCCGCGAAATTTCCAGACCTTCACGCCGAGCCGCTCGAGCCGACGGGCTTGGGCAGGGTTGGCGTCGGCGCCGCAAGCCACAATACATTTTTGCGACCTCACGACGCGACTTGCGGCCGGGAGACGCAGCCGCGTATCAAGGACCACACGCCAAGGGGCGGGAATCCCTGGAATCCGGCTTCCAAGATGCGGATCGTCAGCAAGAATGGTGTGTATCCCTACCAGGACAGCTTGATTTTGAGCGCGGAGGGCCCGCGCGCAACCTCGCGCCTGCGTGTCCGTGATCCACTTCGATTGACCGGTCCGGGTGGCGATCCTGCCGTCGAGCGACGCCGCCGCTTTGGCAGTCACAAAGGGAAATCCGGTGGCCCTGTACTTGAGGTAAACCTGGTTCAGGACGGCGGCTTCCCGCGCGCAGAGGCCCGCGCGCGCGGCAACACCGTGAGAGCGCAGAATTCCCGCCCCGCGCCCGCGAACGGCGGGATTGGGATCGCGAAGAGCGTAGAATACTTCTCCAATTCCGGCCTTCAGAATTGCTTCGGTGCAAGGGGACGTCCGGCCATAATGGCAGCAGGGTTCGAGCGTGACGTACATCGTCGCTTTCCGAGCCTTCGGGCCTGCGTCCTTTAAGGCTGCAACCTCAGCGTGCTCGGAGCCCGGCCCGCGGTGATAGCCGCGACCCACGATCTGATTGTTCTGGACTACCACACACCCTACCCACGGATTGGGATAGGGCGGAGCCGTGGGCCGGCTCGCCAGCCGCAGAGCTTCCCGCATGAAGAACTCCGATGGAGGGCGATGATTCATGCGGGCTATTGCACCTTGCTGAGCAGGTGTCCAAGCTTGTCCTTTTTGACCTTCAGGTAAGCACGATTGTGGTCGTGGGGAGGGATCTCAAGGGGAACGCGCTTCACAATCCGCAGCCCATAGCGCTCAATGCCCGAAACTTTTTTAGGGTTGTTGGTGAGCAGCAACATTTTGCGAACCCCGAGGTCGGCCAGTATTTGCGCGCCAACGGAGTAATCTCGCATATCGGCGGGAAGGCCGAGGCGTTCGTTCGCCTGCACGGTGTCAAGACCTTTGTCCTGGAGAGAATACGCCCGGATCTTGTTCGCCAAGCCGATGCCGCGCCCTTCCTGGCTGAGATAGACCATCACCCCTTCGCCTTTCTCGCCAATTTTCCGCATGGCCGTTTCGAGCTGTTCGCGGCAGTCGCACCGAATGGAGTGAAGCGTGTCGCCCGTCAGGCATTGGGAATGAACACGCACCAGCACCGGCCGGGCGGGCGATGGTCTCCCCATGACCAGGGCGAGGTGCTCACGGTTCTGCGATGGACATTCATACACGTGAGCGACGAAGGTTCCGAATTCGGTCGGAAGCTGGGCGCTGGCCACCCGCTCGACTAATTTTTCGTGGTAGCGGCGGTACTCAATCAGCTCCTCGATGGTGAGGATCCGCAGGCGATGGCGGCGCGCAAGGCGGATGACACCGCGCGATTGGGCGGGTTTCCCTTCCTTATCGAGCACCTCGCACATGACACCCACCGGCGCCAAGCCAGCCAGACGCGCCAAATCCACCGCTGCCTCGGTATGGCCGGCGCGGGCCAAAACACCTCCCGCGCGGGCCCGCACGGGGAAGACATGGCCGGGGCGGATCAGATCGTAGGGCCGAGCCGAGGGCGAGGCCAGCAGGCGCACCGTGGCGGCGCGGTCGGCGGCGGAAATCCCGGTTGTCACGCCGCGGCGCGCATCCACGGAAACCGTGAAGTCGCACCCGAACGGCGTCGTGTTATCTTCTCCGCTCACCATAGGGGCGAGCCCCAGCTTGACCGCGCGCTCGCGTGTGACGGCTACACAGATCAGCCCTCCGCCTTCTTTGATCATGAAATTGATATCGGAGGGCGTCGCCGCCTGCGCCGCCATCACCAGGTCCGCTTCGTTCTCGCGGTCAAGGCTGTCGCGCACGACGACCATGCGCCCTTGGCGAATCTCCTCGAAGGCTTGCTGCATGTTGTCAAACTCTGCCATCGCTTACTTCCTGTTGCCGATTTCGCTCATCGTCACCAGCAGCGACAAGGCCGTGTTAGCCGCTTCGATCCCTTTGTTCAAGGAGTCATTCGCAGACCGGCAAGCTGCGTCGCGGCGGTTGTACGTAGCCAGGACCTCAAAAATGACGGGCACGTGCTGTTGAAGCGAGACTTGCATCGCGCCGCGCGCGCACTCGTTGGCCACAAGGTCAAAATGGTGAGTGTCGCCGCGGATGATAACCCCCAGCGCAATCAAAGCGTCATATCTCCCACTTGCAGCAAGCCGCTGGGCTGCCACAGGAATCTCAAAGCACCCCGGCACGGCGACCTGGTCAATGTTGGCCACCGGAATTCCGGCCCGAACCAGCGTCTCGACGCACTTTTTGCGCAACCGCTCGGTCATTTCTCGATAATACTCCGACCGGATGACGCCGATTC
>JAKAWO010000234.1 GCA_021827255.1 Acidobacteriota bacterium
AGCGGGCGATTGAGCAGGTCGCGCGGTCAAGGAATCAGCAGCATTCGGAGGCCGCTTCACCGGCGCGAGCTTCCCAAAATCTTGGTCTGAGGATCACGCCATGAGCTGCACGAAATCAATATTCCGGTGGCTTCTCGCGAACGCAGCCCTCGCGACCGTAACGTTCCTCTCTGCCGGGCGGACCAATCTCCCAATGGTCAGAGCCTATATTGCAACTTTTGTGGCCATCACGCTTATTGCTACCTTCGTTGTTGATCCCCGACTTATCGAGGAACGGAGCAATCCTGGCGACATTGGCCTTGACCCATTCAGCGGGAAAGGAATTAGCATTCTCTTCCTTTTGACCGTGGCAATCGCCGCTTTAGATGTGGGCCGATTCCACTGGACGCGGGCCATCAGGTATCCGGCGCAGGCCACGGCACTCGTGTTTGTGGCCTTCTTCATGTGCCTCCAGGTATGGGCCACGGCCGCTAACCCGTTCTTCTCAACCGTAATTCGCATTCAAACGGAACGCGGACATCACCTTATAACTCGCGGCCCTTACCGCTTCATTCGGCACCCGGGATACTTTGCGATGCTTTTCAACATGCCCGCGACCGCGATTGCCCTCGGCTCCACAATTGCGCTCGTCCCGGCGCTTCTTTGCTGCCTCGTAATACTCCGGCGTACAATTCACGAAGACCGCTTTCTAAGAGACGAACTCTCCGGCTACGCTGGTTACACGCTAATGGTTCGCTATCGACTCTTTCCGGGCCTTTGGTAGGGAGGAACACGACCATGCAATGCCCAAAATGCAAGTCAGATGATGCAGTGAAGCTTTCCGTAGTTCACGCCGCAGGTCTGTCAGATATCCAAACCCGCTCGCGAAGTCACGGATGGGCGCTCGGCGACGGCGGCCTCCTTTTGGGATTCGGCAATTCCACGAGCAGCGGGACTACGCAGACTCAACTTTCCAAACTCGCCGCGCCGCCCCACAAGAAACGATGTCGACACGTAATCCTGGCTTGGCTCATTGGCCTTGTAATGGCCGGGCCGCTGATTGATGCTTTCAACGCATACGCGGTTAACCCTGACGCAACCCTTCGCGGTCAATTGCAGACCTTCGCGTACATTTTTTCTGCCCTCGTCGCTCTTGTCCTCGCTGCCCTCTGGAGCTTCAACCACCTCATAGTGCCACGCCGACGCGACCTCTGGAACCGCTCCTTCATGTGCCGACGTTGCGGCGAGATTTTCCAACAATCTGTGGCCAATCAAGGAAGATGATTCGCGTGGACGGGCAAGGTTCATGCGAGATTTCTGAACCATCCTCATCGGGGGTAACGATATGCGAGCATCATTCCTCGCCGAGAACAACCTCGCTGTCACTACACGCCTGGGCGATGTGCGCACTGAGCCCGAAAAACTCCTTACGGTCCGAGAAGTCGCGGAACTCTTGAGTGTGCCACCTTCCTGGATTTATGAGCGGACGCGGCGCCGGGGCCTGACTCGGCTGCCCCACCTCAAGGTGGGAAAATACGTCCGCTTCCGTTTTTCCGATGTCGAAGCCTATTTGGAGACGTTGCGCCGTGCCTGAGCAAACGAACCCAAGATAACAGAGCCGAGGGCCGAGTTCGATGAAGAAGCAAAGCAAGGTCGAGCATTACTCTTGCGCGCCCAAACTTCAATCCTTTAAGCCCATGCCTGCCTGTCGGTGTATACTCGCTATCGCAGGAAAGGGCAGACGGACCGACAACGGAAAGGATTCCGTTATGGTTCGTCGTCGCTATCAGCAGGGCCACCTTTTTAAGCGCGGCAGGCGCTGGGTGGCTAGGTTTCGTGAAATGCTAATCCAACCCGATGGTTCAACGCTTACAGTTCAACGTTCGGTGGTCGTTGCGGACGTTCGTGAAGTTCCCACACGAGGAGAAGCTCGGCGGATACTTGACAATCGCCTGAAGCAATTAAGCCCAGGACTTCCGAGAGTTCAGGCGGTTTGTACGTTTTCGGATTTTGCTGTCAAGTGGCAGGACGCAGTGCTGCCTACCTACCGAGCTTCAACGCGCCAGTTCTATGCGGGGATCCTACGCCGACATCTAATCCCTTACTTCGGGGGATGGAGGCTCGCGGATATTCGGACACCGGACGTTCAAACCTACGTCAACCAAATGTCGAATCATTACGCGCCAAGCGTCCTTCGCCACATCCGGGCGACCCTCAGCCAAGTGCTGGGTTCCGCGCGCGAATGGGGGTACGTTGACACCAACTCGGCCTTGGGAGTTCGCCTTCCCCCAAAGGGGACTGTTCAACCCAAGGTTACTTACAAGCCTGAAGAAGTGCGGCGACTTTTGCTTCGGATGCCCGAGAGATACAGAACGATGGTCGTCCTCGCAGCGGTAACGGGCATCCGCGCATCAGAGTTGTTCGCATTACGCTGGGCTGATGTTGACCTTGACCGTCAAATCATCCAGATACGGCGGTCCTTTTACCGCGGGGAGTTCGGCCCACCGAAATCCAAAGCAAGTGAACGGGCGATCCCAATGGGGCCATCACTTCAAGTTCTCCTCGCGGTTCACCGACAACACGCAATGACTGACCCGGAGGCGTTGGTTTTTCCAAACGCTGCGGGAAAGCCTTACGAGGCAAACAACATCATTCAAAGAGTCCTGCATCCTGCAATGCGCTCTTTGGGCTTGCCCGAAACGGGCTGGCGAGCGTTCCGCAGGTCTGTGGCGACCGCTTTGAGTGAGTTACGTGAACCGGTGAAGACGGCGCAGAAAGTGCTGGGTCACTCTTCCCCAGAAACAACTTTGGGGATTTACACGCAATCTGTGGAAGAGTCGCAACGCGCCGCGATGGCCAAACTTGAAACCTTAATGTTCCCAAATGTTCCCACTTTGGCTCAGTTACCGGGCGGCGGGTCCAAGCTAGTTAATTGACAGCCAAGCAGTTAGAATGGCTGGGAGGCAGGGATTCGAACCCCGATACGCAGATCCAGAGTCTGCAGTCCTACCGTTAGACGACCTCCCAACTTGCCGATTCCCTAGAAGTAACTGGCCGTCGGTTTCCTTGTCAAGCCGATACTTGGAGTGAGAATAAGTTCGCTTGGTCGAAAGGTCGTCCTGGCCCTCGGTGATCCTCAAAACAGGCGAAAAGTGACTTCCACGTCCACTTGCACGGGTACTGGCGTCCCGTTACGTTTGGCAGGAATGAATTTCCACGTCTTAACCGTGCCGAGGGCCTTCTGGTCGAGGCCCATGCCGAGCGGCTTGACAATCTGCTCCTGAGTCACTCGCCCTTGAGCGTCCACCACAATCCACATGACCAGCGTGCCTTGATATTTGGCCTTTCGAGCTTCTTCGGAGTAGGGTGGCTCAGGCTGATAGATGGGAATCGGCGCGCTTACGCCCCCGCCTACGCTGTAAGCCCCGCCGCCGTAGCCAGCCCCGCTGCCCGGCCCAAACCCGCCGCCGTTGCCCGGCCCAACGCCGGTTCCGGTTCCCGGGCCAATTCCACCACCTGTTCCAGGTCCGGCCGATGGGGGGCCCGGAACGCCCGTTATTGGGTCGCCCAACTGCGCGGTGATGCTCATCTGCGGCAGCTTGAGTTGCGGCGGCCCAAGCAGCGTGGGCGGCACGGAAATCTTTGGGTGCAAAATGGGAACTTTGACCATCGGGGGCGCAAGCTGCAGCTTGGAGAATTGCGGGATTCTGCCCTTTGAAGCCGGTGTCCGCTCGCGGGCGCCGCCCCCTCCTCCTCCGCCCATTTGCTTGGGAGATGCTGGCAATTCCAGCATGACGGGCGGCGGGATTTGCGCCGTCGTCGTGGTGTTTGGGCCGTGCAGTAATTCATGGATGTAATAAGGCAGAATAAGGGCGGCGATCATCACCACATGGACCAGCACTGAATTCACCCACGAGCCTGACTCTGGCAGGTAATCTCGCCAGATTTCTGGCGGATACGGGCGCTTCTTGAACAGCAAAGTTCCGACGGCCTGGCCCAGCGCATAACCTAGAATAATTCCCAAAAAGATGTAGGATGGCCGGTGAAGATAAGCTCCGCCGCCGCCCACAACCATTGCGCCGACCACGCCGCAGAGGACCCGCTTGTTTGTCTGGCGGCGATTAAAAATGCTAATTGGGTCCCGTGGTTTCTCGAACAGTGATTTGATCTGATGGGGGAAATCGCGCCACCACGGGGCCATCTCCGTAACCGGAAGCCGCGCAAGGCCGCCGTAATATTTTGAGGGAACAGAGATTTTAGGCCCGCGGAGGAGGTCGCGCAGCCCGTCGCGTAGTGACGTCAAGATCCCCGGCGGTTGGACGAACGTTAACTGATACCGAGGCTCTGGGGATTTTCGGATGTTTACTTCCTTGCCCGTCCCCGGTCCGATTTGGGTTTCAGTGGTTGGCATAAGCATTCGCCGGCCGACGATGACTTCCACCCGCTCGAGTTTCGAGCCACTCCCTTCTTACCCCGTTACGATGGCCGCTGCCCGCCGAGAGTTGCATCCAGCCGGCAGTGGCCTGAGCCGCGGACTGTAATCTCTCCCTTGATTCTAGCATAATGCACGTCACGCAAAGCTTTCCCACTAAGCCAAAGATCTGAGAGCGGTCATGGCGGATTTGCTCACGCTTCCGGGCGCAGGGGCAGCGTTCTGGCGCCGCATAGTCGCTTTTCACATCTGCCTTCTACTTACCCCTGAAAGCGGACTTCAGGCGGCCGCTGTGTTCCCTCATCCCGCAGCGCCACACCGCGATGTCCTGGTTCAGCCGGAAATGGAGTGCGGGCGGTTTTTCGTAGCTACAAGATTCCGCCGCTTGGCGGCGGGAGTTTTCAAGGCCTAAGGGTCTATCGTTCGATGAGGTCCGAACAAGGCAATGGGGAACGGGAGCGTGGGTCCCGCGCGTGCGAGATCGCGCGCTCC
>JAKAWO010000235.1 GCA_021827255.1 Acidobacteriota bacterium
CTGGCCCGGAAGCTCATGAAGGACTGGCGCAAAGCGGCTTTCACGGCCGCGCTTTTTGGACTCAATCCTATACATCTTGAAGCCGTGGCGTGGGTTTCCGGCGTGACCGAGCCGCTGGTGGCCGGCTTCGTTTTGGGGTCGTTTCTCTGCTACCTGGAATACCGCCAGTTCGCGCCGCTCGAGGCTTGCTCTGACCGAGGAGTAGAGCGGCCCCGGACGCAAGTTGCCGATTTGCGCTCCACCCGCCGTGGAACGCGAGGCCGCAAATGGGGCTGGCAGGCGGCCTCGTGGTTGCTTTACTTTGTGGCCACTCTCGCCAAGGAAACGGCGCTGGTTTTTCCACTGCTCATCGCAGTGTACGAATGCTTTTTCGCCTCTTCGGGCATGCGTCAGGGAAGCCCGATCGCTCCCACGGCGTCGCTTTCGACTTCGCCCCAGGAGGGCAAAGCCCTCGCCAACCCTCGCGCTCCCGGCCAGCCGACGATTTTTTTCTTTACCAGGCTCAAATCAGCTTTGGGCGCCGCCGTTCCCTTCATCTTGCTGACGCTCGTTTATCTGGAGCTTCGCCTGCGCGCCCTCGGGGCGTTTGTCCATCCTCTGGCGCCGATGGCTTGGCGCTACCTCGCTTATACTTTGCCCCAGGTGGTCTGCTTTTACCTCAAGCTTTTGGTTTGGCCCGCCAAGCTCTCGATTTATTACGACCTGCGCTGGGTTCGCCATCCCGGCTTCGTCAACTTCTGGCTTCCGCTGGGTGCGCTCGCCGTCATCGGCGCTGGCCTGGCCGGGTGGTCGCGTGGGCGGCCGGTCATTGGCATCGCGGCCGTCTGGCTTTTCTTGTTCCTGGTGCCGGTGCTCGATCTGCAGGTCTTCCCCGCCGGAAATTTTATTCAGGACCGCTATCTCTATTTGCCCTCCATTGGCTTCTCAATTTTGGTCGTCGAATTTCTGGCGCAATGGGTGCGCCGCCGAAGTTCGAACTCGGCGCGCTTGTCCGTCCCTGCCATGTCGGTGGCGTTGGTTGTCCTTTTGGGCTACGCCGTGGGCACCGTGACCGAGAGCACCTACTGGGCCAGTGACACCCTCCTGTTTTACCGCGCCCTGCAGTTAGCTCCGCGCAGCCCTTATCCCAAGAATGACCTGGGGGCGGCGCTGATGGAGCAGAAGCATTGGAAGCGGGCGATGGGGCTGTTCCGCGCCTCCATCGCGGCGGATCCGCGGTTCGGTTATCCCTGGGGCAATCTAGCCTATATGTATTACGCGACCGGCGAGTACCAAGAGGCTGTGGAGTGCGCCGAGGAATTTCTCCGCCTCTACCCGGACACGCCCGACGGCTACTACCTGCTGGGCGTGTCGGAATACGAGTTGGACCACTTGCGCCGGGCTGAAGAATACTTGGGCTATGCGTTGGGACTCAAGCCCTATGCGTATGGTTTCCATTACGCGCTGGGCTTGACGCTGCTCAAGGAAGGCAAACTCCATCGCGCCCTGCTTGAGTTTGAAGCCGAGCCCCGGCACAGCACCAAGCGCGCCGATGCCTTGAAACAAATTGCGCTGATCCGAAACAAGCTGCGCGCCCGGTCAACGGCGCCCTCCGCCCGCCCCTAATCCCGGCCATTCACGGACGGGTCCGGCCGGCCGCGAAACACTGGCAAATCCCGCCGCCTTTCGCCCCACCGTCGCGGTTATTCCTCAAACCTCTGAGCGATCGGATAACGTCTTCCCATCCCGAATGCTTTGGCAGTGACCTTGAGCGCCGGCGCTGCCTGTTGCCGCTTATATTCCGCCCGGGCCACGCGCCCCACCACGTCCTTCACGATGGCTTCGTCAATCCCCAGCTTCTCGACGATCTCGGGCACGCTCATGTTGTCCTCGATGCTCGCCCGCAACAAGGGGTCGAGAACTTCATACGGCGGCAGCGTGTCCTGATCGGTTTGGTTCGGGCGAAGCTCGGCCGAAGGAGGCTTTTCAAGGCACGCCGCCGGAATCCGAATCCCGTTTCGGTTGGCGTAACGGGCCAGTTCATAGACCAGCGTCTTGGGAACGTCGGCGATCACCGACAGTCCTCCGGCCATGTCCCCGTACAGCGTGCAATAGCCCACCGCCAGCTCCGACTTGTTGCCGGTGCTCAGCAGCAGGCACCCCCACTTGTTGGAAAGCGCCATCAGGATATTGCCGCGGATTCGAGCTTGGATGTTCTCTTCCGTCACGTCGCGCGCGAGCGAGCCGAACGCGGGATCGAGGGTTTCGAGGTAGTCTTTACAAATGCGCAGGATGGAAATGACGCGAAAATCAATCCCCAGATTCCGCGCCAGGGCTTCGGCGTCGCGCCCGCTCCCGGGCGACGAATACGGCCCCGGCATCGAGACGCCGTGGACGTTTTCCGGGCCCAGCGCGTCGGCGGCGAGCGTGGCCACCAGCGACGAGTCAATTCCGCCGCTCAGTCCCACCAGCGCCTTCTGGAAGCCGCACTTGCGCACGTAGTCTCGCGTCCCCAGCCGCAGCGCCTGATACACTTCCTCCGCCCGCGAGGCAGGAGGGTTGTGAAGATCGCCTTCCGTCCCATCGCTATTGAAGACGACCAGGTCTTCTTCAAACGACCGCGCCCGCGCCAGCAGCTTCCCCTCCCGGTCGAAGGCCAGGCTCGAGCCGTCCATGATGAGCTGGTCGTTCCCGCCCACGTGGTTGACGTAAGCCACCACCATTTTCCGCTCTCGGGCGATGGCGCGGAGCATGTCGTGCCGCAAGGCGATCTTCTCCGCGTTGTAGGGCGAGGAGGCGATGTTCAGCAGAATCTGCGCCCCCGCCCTCGCCACTTCTTCCACCGGGTCGCGCGCGTAGAGCGGCTGCTTCCAAAAGTTCTTGTCGTTCCAAACGTCCTCGCACACCGTCACGCCCAGCCGCAGGCTTCCGAGATCATAAACGCCCGGCCGGGCGCCCGGCTCAAAGTAGCGCGACTCATCGAAAACGTCGTAATACGGCAGCAGAATTTTCACGTAATCGAGCACAATCCGCCCGCCTCGGACGAGCGCCGCCGCATTCGACACCGCTTTTCCCGACGCCGCGCCCGACCGCCGCGCGTAACCCACCAGCGCGGCCACGTCCGGCAACCGCTCCCGGAGGCATTCGAGCGCCTGCTCCGACCGTCGAACGAATTCGCTCTTTTCCACCAGGTCCCGCGGCGGATAGCCGCAAACCGCCAGCTCCGGAAACACCACCAGCTCCGCGCCGCGTTCCTTGGCCTTCCGCGCGAAACGGAGAATCCGCTCCACGTTGCCGTCAAAGTCGCCAATCACGGTGTTGATTTGGGCAAGAGCGATCTTCAAGGGATTTAATCCTGCCGCGCGCTAGCGAGGTGCGTCCAAAATGGCCTTGTCGTGGTGCATTTGTGGCACGGCCATCTTGGCCGTGTTCTGACAGGGGCGGGACGCCCGTGCCACATCGCGCTATGGTAAAGCAACGTCAGACGCACAACCCTAGCGATAACGGCGGGTGGCTCTTCCGCGCTGGCTGCCGGTTGCCACCCGGCCAGCCACATTGTAGCCCACGCCGCCCCGCGCGCCAATGGAAGGCGTTGCCAACGAATAGCGGGGCTTCTCCGGCTTCCGGAAATGCCGCGCTTGCCGAATCATGGTTGAGAGAAATGAGGGCCCTGCCATGCGCCAAGAGTTGCTCTCAGCACGGCTAAATTCGCGCCCCTCGCGGGAGGTTTTGCAACAGCTTCTAGTGTCCTGAGTCTTAAGGAAGGTGAATAATTCCTGGCCGTCCGGCCGCCCGCAATTCCTTTGCGGTCTTAGCGCCTTTGCGTGAAACAGGCTTTTTAGTTATTCAGCGAGCCTCTGACTCAGGACCCTAGGTTGGATAACCTGATGCCGGCTACACCGTAAACGAACTGCCGCACCCGCACGTCGTCTTGACGTTGGGATTTTCGAACTTGAACCCTGAGCCTTCCAGGCTCTCCACAAAATCAATCTTCGTGCCGTTCAGGTACATCAAGGATGCCTGGTCCACGAACACCTTCAGCCCGTCGAATTCATACGTCTTATCAATCGGGTTGGTCTCATTTTCAAAATTCATCTGGTAAGAGAACCCCGAGCAGCCGCCTCCCACCACCGCCACGCGCAAGCCCCGTGGCTGCGGATTCTGCTGTCCCAGGATCTCCTTGACTTTCTCAACCGCGTGGGGCGTTAGCTCCAGAGCCATTCTTTATAGCCTCCCTTGGAGATGTCGGCGTCTTCCCTGCCAGCTTCCATGCCTTAAGATTACCAACCTCCACGCCTGAAATCAAGCGTCGCGGTCAACCTTTCCAGAATTTCGGGTCGAGGTTCAGTTCCCTTCCCGCTTCCAAAGCGTGTCCACGCTGACGGGAACCGCGTTGTTAATGGGCATGAAAAGCAGCTCGGGAGGCGTGATCTTGAAGTCGGAAATCTTCATCGGAACGGTCCCTTTGACTTCGGTCTCAGTTCCCTTCTGCGTCCGCTCGAACGCCACTTGCTTGTATTCGGCGGTCTGGCCGGCAAACTGGATCTCCAGGTTCGCGTGAATCGTTGGCAAGGTGATCTCCGCCTCCGGCATTTGGAACCGCGCCACCACCATCGGAAATTGCGCGCCTCGGACGACTTGCAGCATGTGCAGGTCGCGGTTGCTATTGCCCGAGTTGAACGTCTTCACGGGAACGGCCACCAGAAAGTTGCACTCGCCGGCGTGGCAAATTCCCTTCCCCCGCGCCGCGTGGCTGATGCCGGCGGCGCTGTGCAGTGGATGGGTGATGTGGTACGTCAGCGTGGACTCGACGAGAATCCATTGGCTATCCGCCCAAAGAAGCTGCGGCAGCAGGACAAGCAAAAACGCCATCAGAATTTTTTTAGTCATCGTGCCTCGTCAGAATTTCTTTAAGGTGACGG
>JAKAWO010000236.1 GCA_021827255.1 Acidobacteriota bacterium
ATAGACATGCTGACGCTCAACGCTGCCGACCTCCTGCCGGTCGAATTACCGTGGCCGGGAACGCCGAACTCACCCTTGGCGCTTTTTGAGACTCCGACCCGGCAGCTCGTTCCCTTTTCGCCCTTCGACTCTTCGCTTGGCGACTCGAACATGCTGGTGATGGCGAAGTCGGGCGGCGGGAAGACCTTCATGGCGCAGATGTTCCTGCTGATGATGGCGCGGGCGAATCCTCTCATTTCGATTCTTGAGCGGGGCGATTCCTATAGGCCGCTGGTTGAGCTCATGGGAGGGCGGTCAATCGACGTAAGCCTTGAAGGAGCGGAGACGATCAATCCCTGGGACTTGCCGCCTGGTGAGACGACGCCAGGCAAAGAAAAGATCGCGTTCCTTAAGAACCTCACGCTGCACATGATCGGTGACAACCCGAGCTCAGACCGCACTCTGCTCGATAATCTCTTATCCGACGCCATTGCTCGCACCTACAAGCGCTGCGCGATCCGGTTCTCGAATCCTATTCCGACCTTCAACGACTTGCGCGAAGAGCTTGCCAACTGGCGGGATGAAGAACGCCTGGAGCGGACGATTGATGAGGCAAAATTGGCTTCCATCAAACTTCGCCTTTGGACCAGCGAAAAGGGCATTTACAGCAAGCTCTTCGACTCGCCGACCACGATGCGTCTCGACTCGAACTGGCTCTTTTTCAATATCGAAGGTTTGAGTTCCGACCCGACCCTCGAAACGGCGATGAGCATGCTCATTGCAAACGCTATGGCGGAACGAGCTTCGGGCAGGAGCGGCCAGCCCTCGATTACCGTCCTCGATGAATGCTGGGCACTGCTAGATTCGCCGACGCTTGCGCCCGAGGTCGTCCAGCTCTTCCGCACCGCGCGGAAACGCCACGGCAGCGTGTGGGGAATTTCGCAGACGGTGGAGGATTTTGTGGGGACGGAGTCCCAGCCGCGAGTTCATGGGCCGGGAATCCTCAAAAACGCCACAACGAAGATCGTTGGCCAGCAGCCGGGCGACACTTCGCCGCTTGCAAAGCACCTGTTCCTCAATCCCGTTGCTATCAAGGAAGTCAAAGAATTCAGCGCGCCGCGCAAAGGGCGCGGCGCGGAGGCGCTCGTGGTGCTGGGCGAGAAGGCGGAGACGACGCAGGTAATTCGCCTGGTGCCCACGGCAATGGACTATTGGGTGTGCACGACGTTTCCGCGGGAACGCAGGTATCGAAGCTGGTTTCTCTCGAAACACAAGGATCGTCCGCTTATCGAGTGCTACCGCGATCTCGCTCAGAGGTTCCCGCGAGGGCTGGCAGATCTCGCGGAGCTTCCCGAAGAACTTTCAGGTGCGGTCATTGCGGAGGGTTCGCGGTGAGGGAGTCGGTACACACGGGCACGTTCGTTGCTATGGAGGTGAAACAGAAATGACGGCTTTGTTCTTTATCTTGTTCTCCTGGTACGTGATGACGGCTCAGAAGCGCCGGCAGGTCGTCGCCGTGGCTTTAGCAGGAGTGGTCGCCGCTGTTGTGGTGTCGCCCCGCCCGGTGTTTGCCCAAGGCCTTTGGGGCGCGATCCAGGCGGTGCTGAACGTCATCAACGGCATCATTCAAACCGCCCTGAACGCGATCAATGGCGTCCGCGCCGCGATCAGCCAGTTCTATCAGCTGACCGTATGGCCAGAGCACCTCATTAACCAAGCCAAGGCGCTGGTCACCCAGATGATTAACCAGTACCGGAGTCTTCTCGCGAGCATCTTCAACTTGAACTTGAAAAGCGCCACGCTACCGGAAACTCAAAGCCTTGAAACCATCATCCGGAACTCCCAGACGAATGACTTCCCGTCGTTCTCGTCTGACTACACCTCTTTTTACGGAACGTTGCCGAACCCCACGACGGCGAGTCCTGCCGACCGCACGCTGATCGACATGGATGACGCGCTTGCCCAGGACACGTTCAAGACGCTGAAGGAATCGGACAAGGCGGACAACCTGACGCTCGGCGTCGCCGACCAGCTTGAGAACGCGGCGAGCCAGGCAGCGCCAGGCTCGGCGCCGTTCCTTACGGCCGATGCGGTCGCCGCCTCGATCAGAAGTCAGGCAATCACGCAGAAGATGCTGGCTGCGGAACTCCGGCAAGAAGCAGCGCAGCTTGCGCACATGAATGCGCTGCGAAAGCAAGGCGCGATCTTCGCGAGCCAGGTCAGCACGTCAATTCAGAACACTTTGCAACCACATTGAGGGGGGAACGCTGATGAGAGGGATACTCGAGAAAGCCAAGCGAGGGATGAAGGGAGCCGCCCTCTGGGTGTGGCAACGCCGCCTTCGAGTGGCGGTGCTCCTTCTGGTCTTTGCGCTGATTGCCCCGCGGCCGGCGAAGAGTCAATTTCTCGACCCCTGCTGCGCCATTCTGGAAGCCGGCCTCTCGACCATCACGAGCACGCTCAGCGGTGTGATCGGGGGAGGTTTGAACTCGATTTTGTCCGTCGACAAGACAATCCAGAGCTTCGAGCAAAATGTTGTCTGGCCGCAACAGCTTATCGCCCAGGCCCAGGCGCTCGTTGGCTCGCTCCAAGGTGTTTTCAACCAGATCAAATCAGTGATGAACATCCCGGTGAATAGCGCCACGCTCCCTTCGAGCCAGCAGCTTGAGCAGAATCTCCTCTCGCAGGACGCGAGCCAAATCCAAAACACGGGTGCGAGCTACACGGCTGTGTACGGAGCGCTTCCATCGAGCACCCAGGCTTCGCCCCAATCGCGCAAGCTCATGGACATGGCGGATGCCGTTGCCCAGGACGCAATGAAGCGGTCCATCGAAATCGACAACCTGGCGGACCTGGAAATTCAGGCAGCCGACCAGATTAACCAGAGCATCAAGACGGCGGCGCCAGGCAGCGCTCCCATCATCGAGGCGCAGGCGGACGCGTGGCTCGTGCGCGCCAACGCCTACACGCAGGCTGCGACAGCGGATCTCATGCGGGTGTGGGCTGCGGCGCTCGCAGACCGAAGCGCTGATTTGAAGCTCGGCGCAACGAACACCGCCAGCTTCAAACAGAAGATCCAGAACATGCTCCAGCCGAAGCAGTAGGAGGTGACGGATGTTCTATTTCCAGGCGATGTTCCTGCAGGCGCTCAACTCGATTGACAGCTTCAGTATCACCTCCGGAATTGTGGGCATCGCCGAGACGATTCTGCTGCTGAGTTTTCTCTATAGCGCCTATCAATCATTTGCCATGGGCGGCGATGTCCGGGCCTTGGCTGTCTCGGGAGCGAAATACCTGGCGCTGGGGCTTGTGTTCGCGAGTTACGGCACGGTATTTCGTGATGTCAACAGCGCCTTCAATTCGGTCGCGATGTCGATCTCAAATTCCGTGGGCGCCGGAGATCTCTTCAGCAACTGGATGACGCAGCTCGGTCAGTATTGGAGCACGAACGGCAACCAGTCCCTGTGGTCGCTTATTGGAGGGTTTGCGGCAAGTCTATCGGGTTTTCTAGACGCATTGCTGATTATTGTGGCTTACCTTCTGTTCCCGATCACCTACGCCCTGTTCGCGCTCTTCTATTCGCTCTATGGCTCGATCCTCTACGTCACTGGGCCATTCGTACTGGCGCTTTTGCCGGCCTACGGCATGGGGCAATTGGCGCGGACATATCTAATCAATCTCCTGATCTTTCAAGCCTGGGGACTCGTTTACGCGATCATTGGGGCGCTGACCGTGGCGATTAACATGAATAGCGTCCAGGCAGTGCTCAACTCGGGCGGAGTGGGCGGCTTCTTTCAAAATGCCAGCGCCGACCTTTTGCTCGCTCTCGCGAGCATTCTTTTCTCCATTGCAATTGCCTTTATTCCGTATCTCGCGAGCCGGATCGTCAGAGGGGACATCGGAACCACCGCGATAATGGTCGTCAGAAGCTTGCCTATTCCAACGAAGTGGGGCTAGTGCGAGCTTACGCATCTCTAGGAATTGGTCATCAGGAATTGGGGGGAATAGCGGATGAAATATCGGGATAAAGACCATGAGCAGGAGCGCGGCATCCGGGCTTACACCAAGTACTACGAGCACGATGGCATGCTGCGGGCTTATGCGAATCGCGCGATGGTCCTTGCGTTTCTGTTCGGCTTCATCGCTTTCGGCTCAATCGCTTTCGCGATCTACGTTCGCTTGCAGCCGCCGACCGTCATCCGCGTGGACAAGAACGGAACCGCCACCGTCGTGGGCGCGGCGCGGGCGGGCGCGCCGCGCCTTTTTTCTCTTTCGGCAGAAGCCGCGGCGGAAGCTGCTCCCACTGATCTCGAGGGCCGGGCCCTGGTGCGGCGCTTCCTTGAAGACTACTTGATTTATACCCCTGACTCCGTGGACCACAACTTCGCCGACGCGCTCAACATGATGACCACGAACCTCCGGACCTACACCCTGGGCAAACTGAGGGACAGCGATACGGTGGGCAAGATCAAGGAAGACCACATCATCTCGGACTTTCGGCTGCGCTCGATTGAACACGTCAAGAACACGCCGTGGACTTACGTGGTCTTTGGCGTGAAAGAAATTCATCGGGTCAAGAACGGCACGGAGACTACCGACCAGATCGTCGGCCAATACAACGTGCGGTTGGTCGAAACTCGCAGGTCGGATCTCAATCCAAGCGGGCTGCTTGTGGCCGAGTACTCGGAGCAGGAAATGGTTGGAGACCGGAACACCGGCCTTCTCCAGCATAGCGTGCTTGAGGCGGCGCCTGCTGGCCCATAGCTGTTGATTCTTCTGCCGCGCTTCTGCGGCCGGGCCCGCCGGAGGCTTTCCGGCTGAAGTCACACAAGGCGGCTCCCTCCGATGGAGGGGAGCCGCCTGGAAAGAGAGGTCGCTCATGGCGACGGGTATTGCCGAAGCAACAGGAGAAGCAAA
>JAKAWO010000237.1 GCA_021827255.1 Acidobacteriota bacterium
GATCCGCATCCGGATCGAAGGATTGAAGGCCAGCGAGCTGGCGGAACTTCTCATGCGCGTCGTCGAGCAATGCAAGGATGACCTTAGCTCTGGGGCCATGGTCGCCGCCACCGAATCCGGCGTGCGGCTCCGTCATCTCCCCCTCATCCGCCTCCGCTGACGCCGAACACCCCGTCCCTATCCCCTATTTCCTGTTGTATTCCGCCCGCCTAGGATATATAAGAACGGCATTGTCACGGCCGGGTTTTCGGACCGCGCACACCGCAAAGGCCAGCGGTCGACGCGCCACGCAGCGAGCCCACGGCATATAGAACATGCCGTGGCTACCGGCATGTTTGCCTCCTTGAGCCAATTTCTAACGAGAGAAATCTAATCTCACCTGGGTGGCGCGGAAGCTACGCTGGAGCTGCCTGAATGTCAGGGTTTTTTTGGCAGGGCCAGGGGCAACGTGAGGGGAATTGTTTTTGGCAGCGCGACACGCAAAGCAGTGTCGCGGCGAGGCATGATTGGGGATGGCGGATTTCAAAGGGGAAAAACGAAAAGGGCCAGCGGTCCCTCCGTCCGTCAGGGCAAGCTCCGACCGCCGCGACAGCGGGGCGTAGAGAGGTTCCGCTGGAACGTCTCCGACGCCCCAGCGGGGCGTCTCTACAAGGGACAAGGCGGCGGCACGGAAGGCAAGAAGCGGCGGTTATAGACCGTCGCGACAGCGGGGCGTCTCTACAAATGCGCCGCGGTTATTTGAGCAGATTGAGGAGTTCGGTCTCATTGAGGGTGGGGATGCCGAGGGCGCGGGCCTTGCGAAGCTTGGCGCCTGGCTCGGCGCCGACGACGACGAAGTCGGTCTCGGCAGAGACCGAGCTAGTGACGCGGCCGCCGGCTTGCTCGATGAGGCGGGCCGCTTCGGCACGCGAGAGGGTGGAGAGGGCGCCGGTGAGGACCAAGCGCCTGCCGCGCAGCTTGCCGGCCGGAGGGCGCGCGGCGTGCTGCTCCAAGGGCAATCCAGCGCGGCGAAGTTTTTCGAGGAGGGCGCGATTTCTTTTTTCGGCGAAAAAGTCCGCGAGGCTGGAGGCAATTTTCGGGCCGACTTCTTCCACTTCGCAAAGCTCGTCCAAAGAGGCTTGAGCGATGCGATCGAGGGAGGCAAAATGCGCGGCGAGGAACTGAGCGGTGCGCTCACCGACGTAGCGGATGCCGAGGGCGAAAAGGAGGCGGGCGAGGCCGGCCTTTTTGCTGGCTTCAATTTGATCGAGGAGGTTCTGAGCGGATTTCTGAGCCATGCGGTCGAGGCCGGCGAGCTGATCGCGGGTCAGGCGGTAGAGATCGGCCGCGTCTCTGACCAAGCCCTTGTCCACCAACTGATCCACGAGGGCCTCGCCGAGGCCGTCAATATCCATGGCGCGGCGGGCGGCAAAATGGAGGAGCGACTCCTTGAGCTGGGCGGGGCAGGCGGCGTTGACGCAACGGTAGGCGACCTCGCCCGGGGCGCGGCGGACGTCGCCGCCGCAGACGGGGCAGCGCGAGGGCATATGGAAGGGGCGGCCGTCGGGGGCGGAGCGAACCACCTTGACGACTTGGGGGATGACTTCGCCGGCGCGCTGAAGGAGGATGGTGTCGCCGATGTTCAGCTTGAGGCGCTCGATTTCATCCATATTGTGGAGGGTGGCGTGGCTGACGGTGACGCCGCCCACGTCCACGGGCTCGAGGTCGGCGACCGGAGTGAGCGTGCCGGTGCGTCCGACCTGCGCGCGAATGTCGAGGACGCGCGTGGTCGCCTGGCGCGCCGGATACTTGTAGGCTATCGCCCAGCGGGGCGATTTGGCGGTCGAGCCGAGCTCGTCCCACAGGCGAGTGTCGTTGACTTTGACGACGATGCCGTCAATTTCGTAGTCGAGCTTGTCGCGCCGGGTTTCGAATTCCGCCAGGTAATCCTTCAAGCCTTCCAGCGAGTGGACGACGCGGTAGTGCGGGTTCACCTTGAAGCCGAGGTGGGCGAGCGCGGCGAGAGCTTCCGAGTGCTTGGGGAAGGGAACGCGGCCGTCCACGAAAAGGAAATAGAGGAACAGGTCGAGGCGGCGGGCGGCGACGATCTTGGGGTCAAGCTGGCGCATGGTTCCGGCGGCGGCATTGCGCGGGTTGGCGAAACGCGGCTCGCCGGCAGCCTCGCGGTCGGCGTTGGCCTGGCGAAAGGAAGCGAGGGTCATGAGGACCTCACCGCGAACCTCAAAGCGGCGCGGGCTGCCGATCGGGCGGAGCTTATCGGGGGCGATCCGCAAGGGCACGGAGCGGATGGTTTTGACGTTGGCGGTGACCTCCTCGCCCTCGATGCCGTCGCCGCGGGTCACGCCCCGCGCCAAGCGGCCGTCCTCGTAAAGGAGCGAGATGGAGAGGCCGTCGAGCTTGAGCTCGGCCACGTAGTCGAGGCTTTCGCGGCCGGCCAGCTCGCGCGCGCGGCGATCCCAGTCCGCCAGCTCTTCGATGGAATACGTGTTGTCGAGGCTGAGCATGGGGATGGAATGACGGACGGTGGGGAACTCGAGGGCGGGCGCGCCGCCAACGCGCGCGGTGGGCGAGTCGGGCGAGGCCAGCTCGGGGTGGTCGCGCTCGAGGCCGGCCAGGCGGCGCATCAGGCGGTCGAATTCGGCGTCGGAAATTTCCGGCTCGTTCTTGACGTAATAGAGGTGCTCGTGCCGTCGAATTTCCTCGCGCAGCTTCTCAATCTCGTCTCGGAGGCTTTTGGGCATCGTCGGTCTCCAGCGCCGCAGGCGCTGCCTCTGATTATATACAACCCGTCCAGGGACTCCGCTGGGTGAAAAAGAGCGGGAAGTCAACCGCTCCGAATCCGGCTTGACAGGCCTTCAGGACGATTGGTAGTTTCATCGAGAAGAGCTTTAGGGGGAAACGACCATGAAATTGAGTCACACAGCGGTCATCGCGGTGCTCGGCTGCGCGGCCGTGGCCGCCGGGCAGCAAGCGGGGCAAAAGTCGCCCCTGGCGGAGCACTCGCGCTTCGGCAATCCCACCTCGATTGCGCGCATCTATCAATCGTATATCTTTGGAGTCGTCCGCAAGGCGGGGAAAAACGAATTGGTGCTCGATAAGACGCAGTTCGGGAACGACCAAACGTTCAAGCTCACCAAGAAGACGAAGTTCATTCGCAACGATAAGCCGGTCAAAATGGAGACCCTCAAGCCGGGAACCATGGTGTGGATTGACATGCGACGGGATAAAAAGAGCGGCGACATGATCGCCAAAAAAGTGGTCAGCGGAGTCGCGCCCACCGGCAAGCCCTAGCGGAGACGGCCGCGCCGCTCTATGAACTGAGCTTCGGATTGATCAACGCCACACTGATTTATAATCCGGCGGCGGGCCGAAACCCGGCTCGGCGAGGCGCGCAGATGCAGGCGGCGGCGGCCATCCTGCGGCGCGACGGCATTGAAGCCACGCTAGTGAAGACGGCCGGGCAGGGCAGCGCGAAGGCGCTGGCTCGCGTGGCGGCGCAAGGGCCGAGCGAGATGGTGCTGGTTTGCGGGGGCGATGGGACGATCAACGAAACGATCAACGGGATGGCGGACAGCGGGGCGCCGCTCGGGATTCTGCCCGGGGGCACCGCCAACACGCTGGCGCGAGAGCTCGATATACCTCAAAACCCGGTGGCCGCGGCGGCCCAACTTTCGCGGTGGCAGCGGCGGAAGGTTCCGCTGGGCCGGGCGCGATGGCAGGCTGAGGGGGGCGAGGAACAGCGATATTTCCTCTCGCTGGCGGGGGTGGGATTTGACGCGCAGGTGGTGCGCGAGTTGTCGCTCGATTACAAAGTTCGGCTCGGCGTCATGGCATACGTGGGCGAGGCGATCGAGCAAGTCTGGAGGTACGGGTTCCCGAAGTTTGCCTGCCGCGCCGACGGGCGGGAATATGCCGCGACCTTCGCGGTGGCGCTGCGCACCCGGCTTTACGGGGGATGGTTCGAGCTGGCGCCGCGCGCCGACTTTTTCAAGCCCGCGCTGGCCACCTGCCTGTTCCAGAGCGCGGCGCGAGGGCGATACGTGGCTTACGCCGTGGCCGTGGCGCTGCGGCGGCATTTGAAGCTGAAGGACGTGGCGATGGTGGAGAGCGCGCGCCTGGCGTTTGAACCTGCCGACGCCCGCTCGGTTGTCTATTTCGAGTTGGACGGCGAGCTGGCGGGACAACTGCCCGTCGCCTTTGAGGTGGTTCCCGAGGCGCTCACGCTGCTGGCGCCTTGAGGCGCGCGCGTGGGCGGGGCGCGGCGTGCGCTTTGCCGGCCCCCAGGTTATCGCTATGGACCCCGTCACTCACACGCTGACCGGTTACTGCCTGAGCCAAGCCGGCTTCAACCGCAAGACGCGCTACGCCACGGTGGCGCTCGCGATCGCGGCGAACCTTCCGGACGCGGATACGATTTCGAGGGCCTGGGGAAACGTCGCCTATCTCGAAGTCCATCGCGGGCCGGCCGACTCTCTGGTCGGCATCACGGCGCTGGCGGCCCTCGCGGCCGGCGTGGTTTACGCGCTGAGGAAGAATGCGCCGCCGCGCAAGAATGCGCCGCCGCTGAGCGTCCGGTGGCTGTTCCTCGGATGCTGGGCGGCGACGGCCAGCCACCTGCTTCTTGATTTGACCAACTCTTACGGCGTGCGACTGTTCTGGCCGTGGAGCGCTCGATTCTACGCGGCGAACCTTGAGCCCGTGGTGGATCCCGTCCTGCTGGCCGTCGTCATCGCGGGGCTGGGATTTCCAGCGCTTTTGAGGCTAATTTCCGAGGAAGTGGGGGCGCCCAAATCCGGCATGCGGCAGGGCGCGATTGTCGCTTTGGGGCTGATGGCGGGTTGGTTGGGACTCCGCGCCGCCGCCCACGCGCGCGCGGTGACCTTCCTCAGCT
>JAKAWO010000238.1 GCA_021827255.1 Acidobacteriota bacterium
CGGCTGCTCTCACGGCACCGTGAGTATCGTGAGTGCGAGCGGCTTCAAAAAGTCGTATGGGGCGCTTTGAGCGTTTCCAGCGAAGTCATGCTTGTCACTCAGAAATACGGCGGGGTGGTACTGGGCGCCTGCCTCGGCCGAAAGCTGGTCGGATTCCTTTACGCCTTCCTCGGGCGGCGAGGGGGCAGGCTGATTCACTGGTCACATATGATGGCCGTGTCGCCCGCCTATCGCGATCGCGGATTGGGCTTCCAAATGAAGCTCGCGCACCGCCGCTTGGCGCTCGAGCGGGGCATACGGTCCATCGGGTGGACGTACGACCCTCTGCAGAGCCGCAATGCGGCATTGAATATCCGGCGGCTCGGGGCGCGCGTTGAGGATTACGTGGTGGATTGCTACGGGCATTTTCCCAGCCGCATTGAGAGAGGGCTTGCAAGCGACCGTTTCGTCGTCAACTGGCCGATTGCCACGGCGGCGGTTGAAAGGCGCCTGCGCGACGGCCCGCCCGCCGAATGGGAATCGCTCCCGGCTTGTGTCAACGAGACATTCTTTGACTCTCGCGGCTTGCTGAAGAATCGCCGCATTCACTTCCCGCAAAGAGCGCCACGATTGCTGGTCGAGATTCCTTCCCACAGCGATCTTATGCGGGAGCAGAACCGGGCGCTGGCCCGACGATGGCGGCTCGAGACGCGGCGCATTTTCCTGCACTATCTTGCTGCGGGCTACCACGTGAGGGATTTCGTTGCGCTCGGCGTGACGAGCCAAGGGCGCTGCTTTTACGTGTTAGAACGGCCAAAGTAGGCTGGCCGAAAGTCTCTGATGCGCGGATGCGGGCGAGCGCGGCGTGAGGCGCTCCAGGGAAGCTCGCGCCTCGGCGCGTCCATTCGACGAAGAGGAGGGTGCAGATGCCTTCTGCCAAGAGTTCACGCAACCCGGAAGGCTCGCCTTACAAACTTTGCCTCATGCGCCACGGCATCTCGGTCAGCCGCGGCACAACCGCTTTTCCCGCGGACGCTGACCGCCCGCTGACCCCCGAAGGTAAGCAACGCATGAGGGAGATCAGCCGAGGGCTGCGGCGACTGGGTTACCAGCCCGATTGGATTATTTCAAGCCCGCTCGCGCGAGCCCGCCAAACCGCAGCCATCGTGGCCGAACTTCTCGGCCCCGACATCCCGCTCGATTGCTCAGAGTCGCTCCGGCCCGGCGGTTCGCTCGATTCCCTCTTGGAGTTGCTCGGTGGCCACTCGGAGCGCCGGCGGGCGATGGTCGTTGGCCACGAAACTGATTTGAGTGACATGGCCGCGCGGCTGATGGGCGCCTCTCGCCACGCTCGCTGTGGATTCAAGAAAGGCGGCTGCTGCCTCATCCGTTTTGAGCGCCATCCTCCGCAACCTCCGGGCGAGCTCGTCTGGTGGCTCACGCCGCGCATTCTTTGCGAGCTGGCGCGGCAGTAGCCGCCTGCCGGTCGTTGGTCCCGCCGGTGAGCGAGGCGTTTGGGCTGCGTCGCAGAGTCTGGTTCTCGGAGAGGAAAAGCGAGGATGCCTGCCGGTCAGCTCAAGTAAAGCTCATGAGCGGGGTTCCGCTCAATTCGCCACGGCGGAATCGGACGCCGTGGCCGTGCCGGCGGTGTTGGCGCGAATCACGTCGGTTTGATCGGTGAAATAATAAGTAGTGCCGGTAACCCCTGGCTCGGTGGGACTCGCCGTCGCCGTGTAGCCGTTGTAGTGAACGTTGGCGTCCACGAAGGCCGGCGAATAAACGAAGGCGTAGCCGCTTTTCAGGCCGTTAGCGACCACGCTGTCGAGCAGGCCGGCGGCGCTTGAAGTAACCTGTGCCCCGGCGATCGGAGGGCCAAGCTGTAGCAGGCCGGCGCTGTATCCGATCCCGTAGGTGGCCGCATAACTGGCTTCGGAAGTATTGATCATCCGCAGGCTCTCCACGGCGGACACCTGGTTCGCGGCGATCCGGCTCCTGATCAAGTTGGGGATGGCAATTGCAGCGATGATGAGAATGATCGCCACCACGATCAAGAGTTCAATGAGGGTAAAACCTCTTGCCGAGTGCTTCATTGCCTGGTCTCCTGCCACGCTTTCGATTGGCCGGGAGCGTCGTTCGACGGGCGATCGGAGCCCTCGTCATTCCGCTCCGCCCATCCCCCGCGGCCATTGCGCCGCATCCTAATCGAGGACATAAGAAAGTCCAATGTCAAATGCATCGGGTCTGTGGCGTTTGAAGGCAGTCCGCCCCCCCCTCGCAGGCTCAAAGCGGAATCTCAACCTCCAAGCCTTTTCGTTCGGCGGAAACGTAAGCGCTATAGAGAACGCCGATCGTGTCGCGCGCTAGCTCGCCGCCCGACAGCGGCTCGCGGTTTCCCTGGAAACTTTCGGCGAAGTCCTGGAACTCCTGCGGGTAGCCGTGCTGCCAGTCTTCGTCGGGAGCCGGCTGGCTCCAGCCTTGTTTCGTGCCGATTTTTTCAGTCACGTAAACGTCCTTGAAGAGTTCCTCCCGCGGGTTATAGGTTTGGAGAGCGTTGATGGGATTAAGATTGCACCGCGTGCGATGATTGTTCGCGAAGACCTCCAGCCAGTTATGGACCCCGCCCAGCGCCAGCTCGGTGGCGAAGATGTCGGCGACGGTGCCATCGCTGAACGTCACGTGCATCTGGCCGTAATCCTCGATGTCGTCGTAGCTCGTTCGCAGGAAGCCAGCGTCCCGAAAATCGCTGAGGCGGGTGATTTCGTGGGTGCGCGCGGAAACCGTCGCGGGCCGGATGGGCTTGCCGTCTCGCGATTGCCCCTCCGCCCGTTTCAGATACAAAGCCGCGGTCAGAGGATGGCATCCCTTGCCGACGAGGGCCCCGCCTCCAGAAAACTTCCAGATGCCGTAATAGGGTGAATGCGAGCCGCTGTGGGACTCGTCGCCGATGAGCCACAAAATCTGCCCACCGCTCTTGGTAAGGATTTCACGCTCCTTTTGAATGGCGGGCGCATACACCCAGTTTTCGGCGTAGCCGATTCGTTGGCCGCTGTTTCCGGCTGCCTGGAGCACCCGGTCGCAGCTCGCTATGGCTTCCGTCAGCATTTTGTCCTTGGGAAAGGCATTGCCACGAAAGTTTTCCTCTACCTCGCGGCCGGGCGGGCCGTAATAGCCGGTAAAGGGCTTTTCGACGATGACGTGTTTGCCGCGCTCAAGCCCCGCTACTGCCAATCGCTCATGGAGAAACCCGGGCGCGCAGATATCCACTACATCAGAGTGGTCGCAAAGCTCTTCGAAACTCGAAAACGCCTGGCAGCCGAACTCGCGGGCGAAGGCCTCTCGCGTTTCCGCTGTCTTCGACGTCACCCCCACGAGTTCTATCGGCACGTCATAAACTTTTCTGTAGCCTTTCCAGTGAAAGCGCGCCGCAAATCCTGCGCCGACGATGCCCACGCGAAGCGGTTTTGCCATCTTTCATTCTCCTCTTGCCGATGGTTGGCTGTGCCGCCGGCACGTTTTGTTCTTGACGGCTGGCGGGCTAGCGGAGGATTCTAGCACGTTCGAGGCCGGCAGATTGTTGGCACGGCGAGCTGCCGCGCAGCCGGCCGGCATTTCCCAGGCTTAGGAGGTGCTTCCATGCCGGACCGTCGCCAGTTTCTGGTGCAGGCGCCTCTGTTGGCTTTGGGCGTGACTGTCGCGCGGAGCCTTCCGGCTTCGCCAGCGGCGCCGCACATGAATTTCCCGACCGAGCCCCGCGCCCGGCTCGCCGTGGCCTCGTGGCCTTTTCGCGCCTTTATGGAGAGCCCCGCCAATCACTATCGGGACCCATCCAAACCGGGCATGGAGCTGACCGCCTTTCCCGCCATGGTCGTCCGCGAGTTCGGCCTGCACAACATCGAGCCTCTCTCCGCCCACTTCCCATCCACCGATCCGGGTTACCTTCCTCAACTGCGGACGGCCTGCGCCAAAGCCGGGGTGCGAGTGGTAGATATCGCCGTGGGGGCCCGAGAAAGCTTTTACGATCCCGACGATGCCAGGCGGAATGAGGCTGTGAGCTACGCCAAGCACTGGGTAGATGTAGCCGTGGGCGTCGGCTCGCCAAGCGTCCGCGTCCACATTGGCGGCGTCCGGGGAGTCGAGCCAGACGTAGCGCGCGCGGCGGAGAGCCTTAGCCGCATAGCGGAGCACGGCCGAAACCGTAACGTCGTCGTCAACTTGGAGAATGACAATCTTGTCAGCGAAGATGCTTTCTTTATCGTCAAGGTGATTGACCGAGTCGGAAGTCCGTGGCTCCACGCGCTTCCCGACTTTGGAAACTCTGCCCTCACCGGCGAGCCCGCTTTTAACTATGATGCGCTCGCTGTGATGTTCCGTCACGCCTATAATATCTCGCACATGAAAGACTCGGAAACCGGCCCGGGCGGGAAGCTCTACACCGTGGATGTGGCTCGCATCTTCCGGATCGCCCGCGCCCGCGACTACCGAGGCTACTTTTCGATGGAATGGGACACCGTGGGAGATCCTTACCAAGGCACTCATCGCCTGATTGAGGAAAGCCTCAAAAACTTGGCTTAACCCCAGGCGGGGAAACCCAACATCCAGGCGCGGCTCAAACCCAGGCATTTACGCGCCCCTTTCCGAAGATCCCGAAAACAGTCCCTAGGCTCGAATGGGTCGGTTTCTCGAGGGCGGTCGCCGGCGGCTGTGGAGTCATCATGCGAATGCGCCCCGCAGGCGGGGTGGCGATATGAGTGGCCGAAGAGCAAAGCCTGCGCCAAAGCCAAAACTCGCTGTCGCGCGTTCACGTTTGTGCTAGACTCCCTGTGAATAATCTTCCGACGCGCTGGAATTTGAGGCAAAGGATTAGCTTATCGAGCGGGGAAGACCGGACGTGAAGGC
>JAKAWO010000239.1 GCA_021827255.1 Acidobacteriota bacterium
GACCAATGAATCACCGGCCACAGGGCGGGCACGGCGGCCCACGCCACTAAGATTTATTTTCGTTTCAGGGTATATTCCGCAGTCCCCAATTGCGACGCCCGGTACGGCGGCTAAGGGGCGCTGATTTCAGGAGCAAATGGCAGCGAACGGAAAGATCAGGACAGCCATAATCTTCGTTAGCTATGGTCCCTACCATATCGCGCGTGCCAAGGCGCTGATTCAAGCCGCAGAGGTGCGGCCGGTTTTCATTCAGCTCGCGAAGTCGATCGGAAGCCATCCCTGGCAGCCCGCGGAATCATGTCCAGAACCTTCTCTTAAGACGCTCTCCGAACTCCCGTTCGAGCGCTGCGGCTATCTTGAGTTATCGCGGCTGCTCCGGAAGGCGCTGGACGAGTTCGATCCGGCAGTCGTCGTAACCGCATCGTTTCGTCCTTTCATCATGTTGAGCGCGGCGCGCTGGGCTCGTTCCCGCAACCGGCGCACCGTTCTCTTCTATGACACGACGCCGTGGGACAAGCGCCGCCGCGCGCCGGTGGAGACGGTTAAGCGCTGGACGCTCAGGCGATACTACGATGCCGCCTTCGTTGGGGGCAGTGTGCATCGGGACTACCTGAAGGAACTTGGGATGCCCGAGCACCGCATCTGGCAACCCTACGACGTGGTGGACAACGATTACTTCGCGGCCAAGGCGGCCCTGGTCCGCGCCGATCCCGGACGCTGGCGGAAAACACTGGGCCTGCCCGGCCGCTACTTTTTGTACGTGGGCCGCTACGCGCCGGAAAAGAACCTGCTCCGGCTGCTCGAAGCGTATGCACTCTACCGAGAGAGTTCCGCTGCCGGATGGTCATTGGTGCTGGTGGGCGACGGCCCGCAGCGCTCCGAGCTTGAGCGCTACGTCTCGAGCACCGGGCTTGAGGGCGTGTTTTTCAAGCACTTCGCGCAGCTCGAGAATCTCCCTGCTTACTACGCGCTGGCCGGCTGTTTTGTGTTGCCCAGCACGGTTGACCCGTGGGGACTGGTCGTCAACGAGGCGATGGCTTGCGGCCTTCCGGTCATTGTCTCGAAGCTCTGCGGCTGCGTCCCGGAACTGGTACGAGAGGACGCGAACGGTTTTCACTGCGATCCGTATGACACGCTTGCGATCGCGGCCCGGCTCGGGCGAATGGCGTCTCTTGACACAATCTCTCTGCAAAACATGGGTGATCTCTCAAGGAAAATCATCTCCGGGTTCACGCCCCGGATCTGGGCCGACAATCTCGCCCGCTGCGTAAAGGTTACCGCCGCGGACAATTGGCGAGGAAACGGCTCGTGAGCGCGGACTCCATGTCCATGGCGCTTTCGGCGGACACGCGCATCGCAGCGCCGCGCATCGCGTTGGTGCCCTGGGCCATCGCGCTCCTCACGGCCCTCGTATGGCTTTGCGCCGCCATCGACGGTCCTTCGCCGGCGCTGGCGCAGGGTTTCGGGGCCGGGCTTCTCCTCAGCTTGGGCCTTTATCTCGGTGTCGCATTGCTCAGGCACCCGTCGGAGGTATGCCGGCCGGTTAACGTTTTTTTCTTCGGATGCATCTATTTCTTCGTACTCGACGGCGCGGTTCTCCGCGAGGTGCGGGACTTCGATCCGGCGATCCTGCTTGGGGCGGACACGCTGGTGGCAATCTTCCTCGTCGCCACGACAGCGGCACACGGCCTCTTCAGGCCTCGGAGCAGTCTCTGGGTTGGCTTGCTCGGGCGCTCGGCTGGGAGTCTCAGTGGAAACGCGTACTTCTGGATTGTTGTTTCGGTATTCCTGCTCGAGTACCTGGAGCGTTTCTGGTTCGTGGATTTGAGCCCGTCGCGCTTCTGGCACGATCTTCTTTTGTCGCGAAGCGGCGGTGCTTTCCGGCGCGAAGCAGCCGGCGACTGGCGGGTGTTCCTCCAGCCAATCGGGGTATTTTTCCTTGCTATACCGGCATTGGCCGACCTGGCCATAAGACGCGGCGTTTTCCGAAGGGGAAAGCCGATCCTGTTTGTGCTAGTGGTAGCGCAACTCGGCACAAAAGTGCTTGATGGCGGCCGTGGCGAACTTCTGATCGCGGTGCTGCTTCCGCTCTTTATTCGGGCGGCGCAGCACGATGTCTCGACGGGCCGGTGGCTCGTGGCGCTCATACTCGCCTCATTTCTGCTGGCTCCGGTGATGGACCTGATGAACCAAGCTAGGACCGGTTGGTACGCATACGCAGTCTTAGGCACCAAAACCCCGGCTTGGAACATTCTCGATGCCCATCGCGATGACAATTTCTTCTGGCTGACCAACCTGGTGGCTTACCGGTCTCAGGATCCTGGGCTGCTTGCGTACAAGGGCTATGCAGGCTTTGTCGAAGGAATCTCGGCAATTGGCTGGCAATGGATCCAGATGCCGATCCCGCGGGTGTTTTGGCCGGACAAGCCCGAATGGTGGAAGATGGGCGACGAGACCAAAAACGCATCCGTCACCGACTCCGTCGTAGGTGATCTCTTTCGGGCTGGTGGAATTTCATGCGTCGCCGGTGGCGCAATCCTTCTTGGGTTCTGGCTAAGCTGGCTGGAGCCGGCCTACGCGATGCCAAAAACCGACGGCGAAGCGATTACCTATGCATATCTGGCCGTCAGCACGATTTCGATGACAAGGGGTGCGAACCCGATCAATACGGAACCGCTGCTATTGTCCTGCTTTCTCTTTATCGTCGCGTGGAACATTGTGAGAAGGTTTATCCCTCTTCATCGGGATCGAGTTCCGGCGCCGTTGTCTGAGCGCGCGTATATCACTTAGCCGTCTATGGCGAATCCAGAGCGATTCTATCAAGGCACGGAAGGGCGCGGCTATTTCAGCCGCTTTCCGGATGCCCGTGTGGACATCCTCGGGCGCTGTTTTCAATCGAAGATGCGGCACTGGATCGGGCCGGAGGATGAGGTCTTCGAGTATGGCGTGGGCAGCGGCAGGAATCTTCTCGCGCTGGATGTTGCCGGGAAAAGCGGCTACGACGTGAGCGAAACGGCCAGGGCGATGGCCCGCCAAGCCGGGATCTATGTCTATGACACGCTCGAAACCGTTCCGCGCGCACAATACACGGTAGTGATCTGCCATCACGTGCTTGAGCACGTGATGTCGCCGCCGGACACCCTGTGTTTGCTTGGCGAACTGCTGAGACCCAATGGGCGGCTGATTCTTACCGTGCCCCTGGAGGGCCACCGGCGGGCGCTAATTCCGCATGACCGGGATCCTGATCATCACTTGTACTGCTGGAATCCGACGACGCTGCGCAACCTGATCGCGGTGGCCGGCTTCCGCGTTACGGAGATGAGCTGTCGAATCGCGGCCCGCGAGGATGTTTTCGCACCCATCGCCGGCTATTCGTGGCCGCTTTTTGAATTCGCGGTGCGCGCGGCCGGCATGCTCCTGCGCCGCGGCGAAATCACCTGCGTCGCCACGCTCGCCTGAGAAAGAATGAAGCTGCGGATAGGATTAGTGGCGGCGGGCATTCCCTTGAGTTCGACCGGCCCAAGCATTTCGGTCAGGGAATTGGCCGAGAAACTGTCTATGCTCGGCCACGACGTGACGCTGATCGCGTCCGATCTCACCACCGGGGGCGGGCCGGCGGGCCGTATGGTCAAAATCGATCCGTGCGTGGAGCTCCGGTTGTTTCCAGCGATTTCGAATCTGGAGCGGCGCTTCTACCGCTGCAAGGCGATGAAGCAGTGGCTGGAAGGCCAGGTTGCGCGCTTCGACGTAGTGGACATTCAGGGGGTGTGGTCTTTCGTCGCGGTCGACGCTGCGGCCGCCTGCACTCGCGCACAAGTTCCCTACGTTCTGACGCCGCACGGCCAGATGACACGCTGGGACTGGCGTAAGAGCCACCGGCGCAAGTTGGTCTTCTTCTGGCTCCGTCTGCGGCGCGCATGGCGTGGCGCGGCAGCTATCCGTTTCCTGTCCGAGCGGGAGGCCGACAATTCGGCGGTCGAGGCACCGTCGCGCACCGTTATCATCCCTAACTGGGTCGACCCTACTGAGCCTTGCGCGAACCCGGAAGCTGGAGAACTCAGACGGAAGCTGGCGATTGCGCAGGGCGTCCCGGTCATCCTCTTCCTCGGTCGAATAACTGAACAGAAGGGTGTCAGGGAGATCGTGGCGGCCTTCGACGGGCTATGGTGCGTGCGGCCCGACTCGGTTCTGGTGCTGGTGGGGCCGCGTGAAGAAGCCTACGGCGCGCAGCTTGAGAAAGTAATTAGCCAACTTCATTGCCGTCAGAGCATTCGGCTGCTGGGCCCGATTTATGACCATCGCAGGTTCCAGTTGTTCTCGGTGGCGTCCGCCTTTATTACCCTATCGAAAAGCGAGGGGCTGCCCGTCGCCGTTCTTGAGGCTATGGCCTCGGGCTTGCCCGTGGTAGTCACGAAGGAGGCGAATCTTCCGGAAATCGCACAATACGGCGCAGGCGCGATTGTAGGGGAAGATCCGCAAGCGGTTGCGACAACCCTAGCCGCGATGATTGCGGATCCAATTCAGCTTCGCGCTATGGGAGAGCGGGCGAGGAAGCTGGTTGCGGAGCGCTTCAGCCCCGCGGTGGTGCTGCCGCACCTGCTCGCCTTGTACAGCGAACTTGCTTCAGCAGAGCGGCGGGCACGGTTAACGGCGCCGCTAGTGTCCCGTTCTCGAAGTGCATTGAAGAAATAATCGTCGCAAAATGCCCGACAATGCACAGCCTTTTGCCAGACCACATATGCTGCGAATTCTAACACAGGACACTAGCAGCCTTATGGAGCCCTTTTCGACCTATTGAGCCCTGCATATCATAGTGACACTTGCGCCTTTGCTTGGGACTCCCTGGCTGTCATTCTCGCGCGTGGCTGCCG
>JAKAWO010000240.1 GCA_021827255.1 Acidobacteriota bacterium
ATTAAAATATATGTATAACTTATTTGTTATCCATGAGATAAAACTTGGCTGAGGTTTTTGTCCCCAACGTCCCATTTGTCCGATTAGAACCGGTTCCATACAGGATGTAGCCTAGCGGATGGCGGGGCTAGCCTAGGCCGCGGGGCGAGGCGGGGCGGAGGCAACGCGGGGGGAAAGCCGGAGCTCAGCAACCCGGGTTGCGTTTCCCCTCGCTCGCCGCGGCGCGCCTTCTCGATGAGCGCTTGCGTTTCGGCATCGAGTGGGGCAGGCGAACCGAACGAGATGCTGTGAGATGTGATTCGGGATTTTCCCGGTGGGGAATCAGGTCTTTGAGGACACGATAAATGGACAAAATCGCCGGCGTTCGTCCCGCCAATATGTGGCGGCACGAATGGCCCGACGGAAGAGCCGCAGACCGCAAAGACGCCGGCCTGTGCTACACGGTCCGTGCGCGGAAGTTGAGCTAGAGCGGCTGCGCGGCGGTGGGGAGAGCGGGGCTACAGGGTTCGCGAGCTGCCCGAGGGCGCGGGGGCTGAACCCGACGCACCCTCGCGCCGCAGGCGGATGGTGCCATAGGTCGTCGAGAGCCGGATCAGCGGGCCGCCCTGGCCGAGCACACCGGTGATGGAGGGATGGTCGCCTCCCTTCGAGACGGTCAGACTGGGAAAATCGGATTGGACCTTCCCGTGGTCGGAGCGGGCGTTCATCTGGAACGCAGAGGTAGCGGGCAGAGCCAGCTCGATGCCGCCGCGCCGCAGGTCCACCTCAATGGGCTGCCGAGGAGGCTCGGATGACCGCAGGCGCACATCACCATTCACGTCCTTGATGGTCAGGCCGGAGGTGAAATTGTCCACGGTGATGTCCTTCTGGGCGGTGGAAATTTGGAGCGGCCCCTGGATGTCGCGGGCGTCGAGCGAGCCCATGTCCATGGTCAGGTGGCCGAGGATTTTCTGGGTATTCAAGTCGGTGCGCGATGAAGTAAATTCGAGCGTGCCGGGGACTTTCGAAAATTCCACGGAGCCGGTGAAGTCGCCATTGACGGTGACGGTTCCGGAGACATTGGAAACATCAATATCCCGGCCGCGGCCGTCAATTTCCATGCTGCCCTTGACGTCCCGGACTTGCGTCAGGCCGCTCGTTTTGCGAATGCGAACGAGACCCACGATGCTGGAGGCATGAAGGTCGCCGCTCTTGTCCGTGAGGGTTTGATCGCCCTGCAAGCCGTCAACGATCAGGTCACCGCGCACGGCGGTGATCTCGGCGCGAGTGTTTTTCGGAACGCGCAGCGTTAAATCCAAACGAACGTTGCGGCCGCCGTGCGGAAGCGAGCCGAGGTTCGACCGCAGCACGTAATTGCCGCCCTGCTCGACGATTTCAACCTTCAACTGGTCGGAAGTCTGCCGGGCTTCGGATTCATTCTGCGCCTTGATCGTTTCTTTAACCGTGGCGTCGAGCGTCGAGCCAGCGCCGCCGTGAATTTCCACGTCGCCCCAGCGGTCCACGATGACCAGATGCGGCGATGCGCTCGCAGGCACGGAAAGGGTGCGCGTGTAAACGTACGAGTTCAAGAATAGGCTGGCGAAGCCGCGATCGCTGAACCCCGACCAATTCCGCCAGGGGTGCAGAACAATTTTGGAGACGAGCGTCCCGAGAATCAGGACCAGAACAAGCAGAACCACTTCGCTGCCGGAAAACAGCCGCGGCGCCGGCTCGTCGGGATGCGACTGGGCGTAGAGGTGATCCACCAGCTTGGAGATGCCCCAGATAATGATGAGCACCGGCCAGAACTTGGCGATCACCTGCCAGGGATGGAGGGAGGGGTTGAAGTTTTGAGCGAGGAAGAGAGCGCCGACCGTAATGAGGATGAGGGCCCAGAAAATGCTTCCGCGACGGTAAGAATAACTGCTCATGGTTTCGACCTCCTGTCGTCCCGCCGGCAACCATCGCCCGCCCCAGCGGCCCGCCGCTCGATGGGGCGCGGCGTCGCGCGCGGCCCGCCGCGTGGGAGCTTCGCGGAGTGGGTAGTTTGAAGCATCAGGCCCTCGGTCCCTCCGGCGGCCGGGGCGGCCCCGTAGCCTCCACCAGTTTCACCAAGCCAATCACGACGAGGATCACCGGCCAGGTTCGGTGAATCTGCCAGCCCGGAACCCAGCGGTCGAGCAGAAACAGCACGCCGATGGCGATCAGCAGGACTGGGCCCGTCAAACCGTGGCGATGGCGACGGCGAAGCGCGCGCTCAGCGCGGCGGTCCGGTGGCCGAGGTGGCGTGATAGTCCCCATACGGTAATTCTTCCCGCGGGCCGAAGACCGGCGGCCGTTCGCTGCGAGAGCGCAAGCTGCGGCCTCCTTATGCCGGCGGCTGTTTTACCCGGGCGAGCTCTTGCGCGAGTTCGGTCATGCGCCGGCGATGCTCCGCTTCGGCAGCGGCAAGGCCACGGCTCACCTCACGTTCCCACCCACTGATCCTGGCCGAGAAGTTGATGCCCACTAATACGGCGACAGCGGCAAAGACCGCCAGCGGAATGAGGAATGCCGTGTCCATAGTCCGATTCCTTGTCTCAACCGAGCTTCTGAGCGCCCTGCTGCGCCCGAGTTTTCTCGATCTCGAGCTCCAGTTCTTTCATGCGCTTCTGGTGCTCCATTTCGCGCAGCCGCAAATCCTGGTGCACTTGGAGCTCGCGTTCGCGCGTCTTGCTCCAATAGACGATGGCGACGACGGCGATAATCATCACGACTCCGCCGACGATTCCAGCAATAGGGATGAGGAACGGGTTATTGAGCGACATATTTGTTCTCCTCAGTACGGCCGCGCGCGTAATCTCAGCTAGTTTTGCTCATCTTGGCTTTTTCGACCTCAAGCTTGGCCTTCTCGATTTCGAGTTCTTTCATGCGGCGCTCGTGCTCCATCTCCTTCATGCGGAGGTCGCGGTGCGCCTCAAGCTCCCGCTCTCGGGTTCGGCTCATGGACTTGATGCCGACGATCAGGACGACCATGATGAAAGCTCCGAGAGGAATGACAAACGGTCCAAGGTTGCCTAGCCAATTCATGTTCAGCCTCCGCGTAAGTTAAGGTCCTTTGATCTTCAGCGCGCCTCGCTCGGAACCCTGGCCCTTCCGCTTTTCCCTCGGGCGGGGCCCGTCAAAACGTCTCGCACAAGCTCAGGGCAAGGCTCGAAAGTCCCCGCTACCGATTGCCGGCCGTTTGGGCCTTGTTTGGGCGGACCAGCAGCCAAATTACCAGTCCCAGCAGCAAGAACGGCGCGAGAGGAAACATCAAGCCGAAGAGAACGCCAAAAAATGCGCCGGCCAGGCCGAAAACGACCCCGAGGCTGCCGCCCAGCAATCCGAAAAACAAGCCAGCCAAACCTACGGTAAGCCCTACCACCACGCCAATCAGACGAAACATTTGAACCTCCTTCGTTCCCACGCCGCTCCGCCAGCCGGAGCTACGGTTTAAGGATTGGGGCCCTGCGGCTCTCGAGGTCCTGAGGGCGGGGCCGGCGGCGGAGCATTGCCGGCCGTCCCCGATTGCCCGGAACCCGCGCGCCGCTGGAGCATCAGGACTCCCACCACAATCAAGAGCACCGGCCAGAAGCGGCCAATCGAATTGAACACCGGAATGCCCAAGTTATCGAGCAGGAAGAGGACGCCCAAACCGATGAGGAGGGCCGGGCCAACGGGCTTCTTCATGGCCGTACCCAAGTTGACCTCCCCGAACCCGAACCATTCCTCCACGGGGCGGCCCAGCTCTTTGGCGCGCGCCGTTCGATAGGAATCAATGACCATGTAGCAATAAAAAGCGAAGGCGCCCAGGGCGAAGATTCCTTGGACGGAACCGGGGACGTGGTTGCTCAGGCCGATCAGCGAGCCGAAAATGAGAACTTGCACGATAGCCTTGGAGATCTGACCGTTGTAAATGGCGCCAACGCCGGGGATGAATCCGAGCGCCAGGGCCACGCCGGCGCTCCCGGCCACTCCGGAGGAGACGAGAGGCGAGCGAAGGCGGGCGGCCAGACAGGTCTCGCAATAGATGGTGCCGCCGACCTCACGCTTGCACTCGGCGCAGAGCGGACGGCCGCACTGTCCGCAGTAGGCCACGGCATCCGTGCTGGGATGGTTGGCGCATTTCATGGTTTGGTGCTCCTTGCTGGCGGGCTGCCGGAGGACGGGCTCGCGACGGGAGCTTCCGTCATCGCCAGTCTGGGGTCGAACGGCGGCTGGACGGTGGTTGCGCCGCCCGGCTTCGAGCCCGGCTTTGAGCGCGCGGGCTGAGGCTGCGACTCAAGCTCGCGGAAGCGCGATTGAACTTCATATACAAAGCGCAGGTCATAGTAAAACTTCTCAGCCCGAGCGTACATCAGATGTCCGGCGCGGGTGGCGTTATAGACCCAGGTGCGAGGGTTGAGGTCCGTCAGATTCAGGTTTCGCAAGTTCAGGCCGGCCGCGTTCAGGATGATCGAAAAGGAAAACACCGCCATCGCCACGGCGTAGGCGAAGCGCGGGTTGGACACCGGCCGGAACCAGCCGGCCAGCCGTTCACGGACCGTTGGCTTTCTTTCGCCGAGGGTCGCCAGCAGAATTTTTGAAACCAGCCAGGGCGGCGGGGGGACGGCGGCGGCATCACGGCACAGCTCGATCGCCGAGCGGACTCCGGCAACCAGTTCAGCGCAAGGAGCGCAACCGGCCAGGTGCGCTTCAACCTGGAGCCCAAGGGCGGCGTCAAGCTGCCCTTCGATGTAATCGCTGGCCAGGTTTTCAATCTCCGGATGCGTCATGGCCTTCGGCCTTCCCCTTCACTTATCCATACGCTTTAAGACCCTCGCCAGTTCCAAGCGCGCGCGGTTGATCCGGGAT
>JAKAWO010000241.1 GCA_021827255.1 Acidobacteriota bacterium
ATCTCTATGTTCTTTCGCCGTCGCTCGACGTTCTGAATACGTTCGCGCCGGTCCATACTACGGTGGATGTTCTCGAGTCCGGAGATCGCGTTGCGATCCTGCGTCGCGGCGAGGGATGGGACCAAGTCCGCGCGCCCAGCGGCGCCGTCGGCTGGACGCTCTCCAGCCAGTTGATTGAACCTTCAGTTTACGAAACTGGCCAGCGGCTGATGGAGCGGGTGACGGGCGAACAGGTTCAAGCGGTGGGTCACACGTCGGGAATGGTTAACCTTCACATCCAACCGTCGGTCGCCGCGCCGCGGCTGGCGGTGCTCGCTCCGAACGAGAAGGTGGAATTTTTCGAGCGGCGCCTGGTTCCCCGCCGCGCGCCGGCCGGCTCGGCCGCTGGCCAATCCGGCTCCGCGCCTTTTGGCGTGTGGTATCTGGTTCGCTCGAAAAACCACGCCGGCTGGGTGCTGGGACGGCTTATCACTCTCGACATTCCCTCGGCGATTGCCCAGTACGCGGCCTCCTACAACCTGGTGGCCTGGTTCGTGCTCGCAACCGTCCGGGATAACGGCCGCAGCGTGCCGGAGTACCTGGTCGCCGATCGCGTCGGCACGACCAGCGTGGACTTCAACCACATCCGTGTTTTCACCTGGTGGGCCAAAAAGCAGCGCTACGTCACGGCCTTTGTGGAAAGCGGCCTCGAGGGCTCCTTCCCGATCCGTGTCGAGCAGGTCAACGGCGTTCCTTATTTTCGGCTGCGCCTTCGAGATAAGAACGGCCGCAAATTTCAAAAGATCTACAAACTCGATAACACGATCGTGCGCCCGGTCGGCACCGTCGAAGGCTGGGCGAGCGGCGCGATGCCCGTCCGCTTGGCTCGGCGCTGAGGCGCGAGGGACCGTTGCCGCCCCCCATGGCCAATCCGACAGACCTCCCGTTCGGCTATCGCCTTCTGCGGAGCTTGGTCCGTCTCCGCCTGTATTTTCGCAGCGTGCGGTTGCTCGAGGCCGAGCGCCTGAGCCAGACTCGGGCCGCGATTCTCACGGTCAACTCAGCCGAGTCTTTGGCAACGGCGCTGGCGCTGACCGCCGCTCTCGAACCACCGCTGCTCTGGATGTTCGGCCGCGAGGCGACCGAAAGCGCGGGAGGCCGGCTGGCGGCGCGGCTGCTCGGCGCGGTCACGCTGTCCGAAGCCACCGACAGCGCGCGTGTCTTCGAGCAGATTTCCGACGCGCTCCGAACCGGCCGCCGGGTCGCGCTGTTCGCAACTCTCCCGGCAACCTCGGAGGCCCTCGGCGCTTCCCTGCCGGTAAAACTCTCGATCGGCCTCGGCCAGCAATGGACCGAGCCGGCGGAGCTGGCGGTGTTTCCTGTGGATGTGTTCGCGCCACCGCCGCGCTTCCGAAAATGGGAAACCCTGATCGCGGTCGGCAGCGCGATTTATCCTGCCGAGCACCTGCATCGCGCCGAGGGCAACCCGGCCACGGCGGCGGGATCGCTCAGCGCGGCGCTCAAGAATGCTTACGAGCTGAACGCCTTCCGCCTGTTTCCATCTCAGCTCGACGCGCTCCGGAGCGGCCTCGAAGACCTTCTGCGCGCCGATCTCCGCGATGAATGGGCGGGGCGTCCCGACGGGCGGCAGCGCTGGGAGGATTTCGAGCTCAGCCGTTTTCTGCGCGGATGGATCGAGCAGACGAACGCGCGCGATCCAGCGCGCCTGGTGGCGCTTTCTGAATCGGTCGCGCGCTATCGCCGGGCGCGCCGGCAGTGGTCGGAGCGCCGCTTTGCGGTTGAGAGCGCGGGCGATTGGATCGCCTCGCCACTCGGTCAGGTGGCGGCTGGGGCGGAGACGCTGGCCGGCCTGCCGGTCGCGCTCTACGGGTGGCTCAATCACTGGAGCGCGCTTCTGGGCCTGCGCGCTCTCCGACGCTCGAGAAAGCCGGAAAACCCCGACCCCCCCGTTGAATGGACCTACCGAGGCATGGTGGTTTTGGCGGCTTACGCAGCGCAAATCGTTTTGTGCGATCGCTGGCTCGGACGAGCTGCGGCGGGATATTACGCTCTGACGCTGCCGGTTTCGGGCGCCTATCTTTGGCGCTACGTCCGCCTCTGGCAAAGCCGGACGCGGCGGCTACTGTTCAAGCTGTGGATTCCCACCGGCGCCCGTCGCTTGCACGATAGGCGCCGCCGGCTGGCCTTGCAACTGGACCGCCAAGTCGTCTCCGAACCGGCCATCGCCGGAGCAGCTTTGACCGGCGGCGCTCGCCTCCCTTAATCATGCGCGAATCCATCCCCAACCCAACCGACGCTGCGCCCTCCTCTTCGTATGCCGGGAAAATCCTCCGCCTCGAGGAAATGAGTTTCTCCCAGGTGGGCTCGCTCGACCGTGACCGCACCGCGGTGCTTTTCACCCTCAGTCCGCTCGAAGAACACGGCCCGCACCTTCCGCTCGGCACCGACGTTTTTACCTCCGAGTTCTTTAGCCTCGAGCTTGCCCGGCGGATTCTCCAGTCGAGACCGGACTGGACGGTCGTCCTTGGGCCGCCCATTCCGCTCGGCGCTTCGGTGTTTGACGCCCCCGGAACGCTGCGCGCGCGCCCGCGAACGGTTCGCAACCTGGCGCTCGACTACGGCTCGGCGCTCGCCCGTCACGGCTTCCGCACCATCCTGGTCACTAACGGCCACGCCGGGCCGTTCCACGTGGTGGCGCTCGAGGAAGCCTGCGCCGTCGTTTCCCGCCGCTACGGGGTCAGGATGCTCGCGGTGAGCGGCCCCGTGCTTTGGAAGTTCCTGCGCGGGCGCTATCACGATCGCCTCGAGCCTCTGCTTGGCCGACCGCTCACCCCCGGCGAGCGCCAGGCGCTTCGCGGAGACGCTCACGCCGGCTTCTGGGAAACGTCGTTGATGCTGTTGATTCGCCCCGCCCTGGTGGACCCTGCTCACACGGCCCTGCCGCAGGTGACGTTCACGCTCCAACAGGCGGCGCGAAAGAATTATCCTTTGCGCCTCGGAAATCGAATGGGTTACATCGGCGCGCCGGCGGCGGCGCGAGCCGAGATGGGCGAACTCGCCCGCAAGCTCCTGGGCGAAGCGGTTTGGGAAGTGGCGCGGCCGGTTTTTGACGCTTCCGATGACGCCTGGCAGCAAACTTCGTTTTTGTACAAAATTCCCGTTTTGCGCACCGGCTTTCCGTATGTTTTGGGAATCCTCGGATTGATTTTGCTCGGCTGGGCATTGGCGCGGCTGATTGGCCTTTAGCGCGGCGCTGCCCCGGCGCCTTGCGGCGCGTCGCGCCGTTCGACGCTTTTCCCGAGCCCAGGAGGTGATCGAATGGCTCTTTTTATCTCCGAGGCCGACGTTCAACGACTGCTTCCCATGCCGGCCGCGATCGAGCGCGTGGAGGCGAGCGCGCTGGCTCAGCAGCGCGGCCAGGCCGTGAACCGTCCGCGGCAGCGCATTTTCCTTCCGCGCGCTTCGTTCCACTATATGGCCGCCGCGTTGCCGGAAGAGGAATGGGTCGGCATGAAGGCTTATACGGTGGCATCCGGCGGAATGCAATTCGTGGTTCTACTCTTTAGCGCCGCCATGGGAAATCTTCTGGCGGTCATTGAAGCCGATCATCTGGGCCGGCTTCGCACCGGAGCGGCCAGCGGGGTGGCCACAAAATTTCTGGCCCGGCCGGAGGCTTCGCAAGTGGGAATGATCGGGACGGGACGCCAGGCGCGCGCTCAGCTCGAAGCCGTCGCCTGCGTTCGCAAGCTGAGCGTCGCGCGCGTGTACAGCCGCGACGAAAGCCGCCGGCGTCAATTCTGCCGCGAAATGCAGCAACGCCTCGGGCTGAGCGTCGAGCCTGCCGAGAGCGCGGAAGCCGCCGTCCGCTCCGCGGACATTGTCATCACCGCGACCAACTCCCGCCAGCCGGTTCTCCGCGGCGAATGGCTCGAGCCCGGCGCCCACGTCAACGCCATCGGCTCCAACCTGCCCGACCGGCGGGAAATGGATGACGCCGTTCTCGCTCGCGCCTCTCTTCTGACAGTGGACTCCATCGAGCAGGCGCGTGAGGAAGCCGGGGACTTGATTCAGGGCCTCGCCCCGGCCGGCCGCGCCTGGGACGACCTCTCGGAGCTGCGAGAAGTTGTGGCGGGCGCTCGTCCGGGGCGCCGCGCTGCGCAAGAAATCACCCTCTTCAAATCCTGCGGTATCGCGGTTTGGGACGTCGCCGTCGCCGGGTACGTCTATCGCCAAGCGGCCAAGCTCGGCGGAGGTCAAGAGCTAAAAGTCGGCCCGCCGTAATTCTTTTCCGCGCGGCGGCGCAACCAGCGTCTCCCCCACGCCCCTCCCCTCCACTACCCGGCAGTTGATTTCAACCCCGGGGACTCACATTATGATTGGTACAGAAAAAGGCGGCAGGTCAATCCGATTCTGGCCCGCGCCTATGCCTTAGCGCTGCAGAACGATGCGCAGCTTAAGGGGCTCGGTCTGATGGCCAACAAGGCGGAAACGCTCCTCACCATCCATTTCCCTTCCGGACCACAGCGCGACGGTGCCCTATTGGCCTGGGCTGTATGCCTCATCGGCCGCCAGGAAGCAATCCACCGCTGAGGTTTGGGCGGCCGCCGCGCCCACGGAAAGCGGACTGAAAGGCCCCGACCAAACCAAGCCGAACTGATGGTTGGGGCCCTGGTCGTTGGCCCAGATACTGTGGGCGTTGGTTTCGAGAAAGGCCGCGTACGGGGGCTGGGGCTGGGCCGCATTGAGCGTCGCCAGGTTGCGGGTGAAGATGCCCTTGAACTGCACGCCGTCGCCGCCGCAATGGTTGGGCTCGCAGAGA
>JAKAWO010000242.1 GCA_021827255.1 Acidobacteriota bacterium
CTCACCGGACACGGCAACACTGTTATTCGCGCCGGCTACATGCTTCGCCGGTTCACCGAACCGCAGCAGTATTATTGGGATGCGGCTTCCAACTACGGCTTCGCCTACTACCAATACTTCTCCCTAAGCGCCGCCGCTCCGGAATCCAGCGGTCAGCAGGCCACGGGCACGTTCGCCCCGGGCAGCCTGACGCTCGGCGATTCTCTCCCTCCCTTCTTCTATAGCTTGCCTCAGTACGAAGCGACGGTTCCCGAAGCCAGCCAAACCTGGTTCGGAAACGGCCTCAGCGGGATTCCCAATAACATTCGGCAGCCTTACGTTCAGCAGTGGAATCTCGGAGTTGAGCGGCAGTTCGGCCACAACAACCTGATCTCCGTCCGTTACATCGGAAGCCACACCGTTCACGAATGGATTCTCGAGGACCCGAACGAAGTCAACATTTTCCAGCCGACGATGAACATCGGTGGCGCGCAGGTCCCCGGCTTCTTGAGTGAATTCAAGGCGGCCCAGTCGAATCTGGCGATTAATGCGGCCAACGGTCAGCCGGGCACGTTCGCGGATCTGGGTTTCACGGGCGAACAGGCTCTGCCGATTTTCAACGCCGCCTTTGCTGGAGAGGCAGCCGACTCGAACGGCGTCCCCGTCGATTACGACAGCGGCCAGTTCATCAATTACCTGAACCAGGGAGCCGCGGGTTCCTTTGCGGGCAGTCTGGACACCATCTTTGGAACAGCTCCCTATTTCTGCAATCTGGTCGGCTCCTCGTTTTCACCTTGCGTCAACCAAATCGGCTATACGGGATCGGGCGCTGGCTTCCCGATCAATTACTTCCAGGCGAATCCGTACATGTCGGGCAACCAGATTCTCTACATGACCGACGCCGGCTTCGGCAATTACAACGGCTTGCAGATTGATTTCCGTCAGAACGAATGGCACGGAATGATGTTTGACGCCAACTACACCTGGAGCCACGCGCTTGGCATCGAGCCGAACGGGCAATGGCAGGGCTACCCGAACCTGACCACCCTGCGCAATTCGCGCCTGTCCTATGGCCCGAACCCCTACGACATCCGCCAAGTGCTGCACGTCAGCGGCACCTACGATCTGCCCTTTGGCCGCGGTCGGGCATTCCTGAGCAATGCCAACGGCTTCCTGAACCGAGTCGTCGGTGGCTGGAACGTGGGAACGATTATCACCTACCAGACCGGGTCGCCGTCCCTGCTCGTTGGCGGCTACAACACCTTTAACATCAACGACGGTGGCGTGCTCCTGAACGGCGTCAGCACCTCCCAGTTGCAAAGCGCGGTTGGTGTGTACACGGTTCCCGGTGGCGCCCCCTACAAGTACGGCATCAATCCGCAGTACTTGACCAGCAGCGGATTCGCCAACCCACAGTACTTCGCTCCCAACAGCACGCCCGGCACCTTCGGTCAGCATCCGTGGATCTACGGCCCGCACTTCTTTAACACGGACATCGCGTTGACGAAGAGCACCCCGATCCGCGAGAACATCAACTTCGTCTTCCAGGCGGAATTCCTGAATGCCTTCAACCATCCAAACTGGGGCATCCAAAACTACGCCGCCTACTACTACATCAACGACAACGTCCAAGGACCGGGTTTCCTCCAGGACAACGTCATCAACGAGAACTCGGGCTTCGGGCGTGAAATCGAGCTCCGTGCGAACATTCAATTCTGAGCCCGGAATGAGTTAGTTTGCCCGGTGATGCATTCACTGGAACCGGTACCCACCGGTCTCCAGTGAATGCATCACTCCCCGTTCCGAGCCAGGTTCTCAGGTTTTCCCACGCCCCTGGCCGGCCGCCGGATCAAAGGAGGCACGGTCGCAAGGTGTTCAACTCTCCCAGCAGCGTTCTTCCCCGCTCTCGCGCCCGTTGCGCCGCCTTCGCCCGAACCCCCGGCCAAACCCTTGACTGCGCCTCGCTCCTTCCACTACTTTCCTCTTCCGCCCTCTCGCTCGGCTTCTCGCGGAGGTCAGGAATGAACCTCGCATGACCGCCCTCGCGGCCTTCGCCGCCGCTCCCGCTCGCCTGGCCCATCTCTCTCCGATCGATCTCGTTATTGTCGCCTTCTATTTCATTCTGGTTTTGGGCATAGGTTTCTATCTGAAGGGCCGCACGAAAACCGGCGAGGATTTCTTCATGGCCGGGCGCGAAATGTCCGCCTGGATCGCCGGTCTTAGCTTCATGTCCGCCAATCTCGGCGCGCTCGAGCTGATGGGCTGGTCCGCCGCTGCCTACGAATACGGCATTCTCGCCGCGCACGCCTATTGGATCGCCGCCGTTCCCGCGATGCTGTTCCTCGGCATCGTGATGATGCCGTTCTACTACATCTCCAAAACCCACTCCGTTCCCGGCTATCTCAAACTCCGTTTCAACGAGCCCACTCGCGCCCTCTCCGCCGTCTCTTTCGCCTTCATGACCGTTCTGATGAGCGGCATCAACATGTACGCGATGGCCCTCCTGCTCAACATCGTGCTCGGCTGGCACATGAGCTTCAGCATCTGGATTTCCGCGCTCACCGTCGCCATCTACGTCGCTCTCGGCGGCTTGCGCTCCGCCATTTTCAACGAAGTCCTCCAGTTCGTTCTCATCTGGGCCGGCTCGCTCCTGATTCCGATTCTCGGCCTGGTCGAAGCCGGCGGCTGGGAACAGCTCAAGGCCCAGATCATTCACAACACCTCCGTCCAGTACGTTCACCTCTGGCGCTATCTCGGCTCGTTCCACAATCCGATGGGCGTCAACTGGGTTGGCGTCGTCCTCGGCCAGGGTTTCGTCATCTCCTTCGCCTACTGGACCACCGACTTCCTCGAAGTCCAGCGCGTCTTGGCCGCGAAAGATCTCCGCTCGGCCAAAATGGCTCCGATCATCGCCGCTGGCTTCAAGATGTTCGTTCCCTTCATCGTCATTCTTCCCGGCCTTTTGGGCCTGGTCGTCTTTCCGCATCTCACCGGCGCCAGCCTCGCCTCCGGCGGCGCAAAAAGCTACAACGCCGTTCTTCCGCTCATGCTCGTTCGCTATTGCAGTCCGGGCCTGCTCGGCTTGGGCGTCACCGCGCTGATTGCCGGCTTCATGTCCGGCATGGCGGGCAACGTCAGCGCCTTCGCCACCGTCTGGACCTACGATATTTACCGCGCGCTGATTCGCCGCGAAGCTTCCGACGCGCACTACGTCCGCATGGGCCGCTGGTGCACGATTCTCGGTGTTCTCATCAGCATCGGCACGGCCTATTTCGTGATGCAATTCCTCAGCATCATGGACTACGTCCAGGCCCTCTTCAGTATCTTCATCGCGCCGCTTTTCGGCACCGTCATTCTCGGCATGCTCTGGAAACGCACCACCGGCAAGGGAGCGTTCTGGGGCTTGCTGCTCGGCACCGTCTCGGCCGCCGGCATGTTCGCCTGGGAGCGCCAGGATCCCTCCGCCGTGCGCTACCTCGCGCTCTCGATCCACGCGAAACCCCTCGCCGCCGATATCTATCGCGCGCTCTGGTCCTGGCTCATCTGCGTCCTGGTGACGGTCATCGTCAGCTATTTCACCAAGCCCAAGCCCGAAGCCGAACTCGCCGGCCTCGTCTACGGCGCAACCGAAATCCCGCGCGAAGAAAACGTCCCGCTGCTCCAGAAACCGATGTTCTGGGCGATTGTCGTGGGCGTGGTTTTCATAGCCATTAACATCATCTTCTGGTGACGACGATGGAACGCGACGGCTCGATCTCGATCTGGTTTTTCATCGGCATCTGCCTGTTGGTGGATGGCGTGCTGATTTTCGCCGCCGGCCTCTACCAGCTCTCCCATCCGCCCGTCCATCCGGTCGTTCTCGCCTCGCTCCATGCCAACGTCTGGTGGGGTGCTGTGCTCGCCGTTTCCGGCGTTCTCTGCATGTGGCAGGTCGCCCCCTGGCGCCACGGGTCGAAAAAGTGACCGAAGAAAACGCCCTCGTCTCCACGCCCGCGGCGATTGACAACTCCCGGCCGACTCAGCACAATCTCACGCAGCGGCCCCTTCCGGAAAACGTTTCATCTCCGCAAGCCGCTGGGAAGCGTCCCGCGGCCGGCCGCTCGGTGGGAGACGGCCCCTTGAACATTCACGAAGTCGCCCGTCAGGCCAAGGTTTCGATCGCGACGGTCTCGCGCACGATCAATGGCGTGCCCAGCGTCACGCCCGAGCTTTCCCGCCGCGTCTGGAAAGCCATCGAGGAGATGGGCTACTACCCGAATACCCAGGCCCGCGCCCTCGTTTCCGGCCGCAGCCGCATCTTCGGCTTGATCGTTTCGGAAATCACCAATCCCTTTTTTCCCGAAATCATTCAGGGATTCGAGGACGTCGCCGTCCAGCACAATTACGAAATCCTCGTCACCTCCACCATCCACGACCCGGCTCGCATGGCCCTCGCCGTCCGCCGCATGATCGAGCGCCGCGTCGAGGGCGTCGCCATCGTCACGTTCGGCATGGAAGAGCCGTTGCTCGACGACCTCAAATTGCGCAAGGTCCCGCTCGCCTTCATCGACGTCGGCCCGCCCCTCCCGCTCGTCAGCAACATTCGCATCGATTATCTCAACGGAATTCGCCAGGCCGTTCAGCATCTGGCCGCTTTGCGCCACACGCGCATCGCCTTCATTTCCGGCCCGCTCAGTCTGAAATCCGCCATGGCTCGCCGCCGCGCGTTCACCGACGCCATTCGCGAAATCGGCCTCGCGCCCAATCCGCGCTATATGATCG
>JAKAWO010000243.1 GCA_021827255.1 Acidobacteriota bacterium
CGTGAGGGCGCGGAGGTAGTGCTGATTGGCCTGGTGGATGAGCGAGCCAGTTTGGGCGCTCAAGGCGGGGGAATTGGCGGCGGGCGCTCCCGGTTTGCTGGCCACGGCTGAGGCGATTTCCGTCGCCCTGGTTGAGACGCTACCGCCAAAAATTTGCGCCAGCGCGTCGTCCAGCGTATCTTGCATGACGACCCGGTTGGAATAGGAAACGATCACTCGCTCCAATTGGGGCAACCCGCCTCCCGCTTCCGCCGCCAAGTAAAGCGGCTCGACGTAAAGCAGCGAGTTGTTAACCGGAATCACCAGCAGGGTCCCGCGAACCACCCTCGACCCGGCCTGGTTCCACAGCGTGAGCTGCTGGGAAATGCTCGGTTGCTGGTCAATCCGCGACTCGATTTGCTGAGGGCCATACACCAGCTTTTGCTTGGGGAAGGTAAAGACGACCACCTGCCCGTAATTGGGCGCGTCGCACCGCGCCGCCATCCAGGCGATCATGTTCTGCTTGCGCGCGGGCGTAAACGGAACCATCAGGATGAACTCTTCCGTCTTGCTGACCCCGGGCAGTTTCATGATGGTGTAGTAAGGCGACATGGGGGTGGCCGGACCGCGCGCGTTCGCGCGCGCCACGCGCCAAAGATCTTCGCGGTTGTAGAAGACGCGCGGGTCGGTCATGTGGAAGACCGAATACTTGGACGCCTGAATCTTGAAATAGCCTTCGGGATAGCGGATATGAGCCCGTAAGTCCGCGGGCATGGCGCTCAGGGGATGAAAGACGCCTGGAAAGATTCGCGACCAGGCTTGAATCAAAGGGTCGTTCGGATCCGCGATGTAATAGGTGACCCGGCCGTCGTAAGCGTTGATGGTGGCCTTGACCGAATTGCGAATGTAGTTGCCGACGCCGGCGGTGGGATCGGAGTAAGGATAGCGCGAGGAGGTAGTGTAGCCATCCACGATCCAGTACAGTTTGCCGGCATTCGAGATCACCATGTAAGGGTCGGAGTCGAAACTGAGAAACGGCGTCAGGCGCTGGGCGCGTTCGAGAATTTGTCGGTAGATCATCAAGCGGCTGGTGTTGCGGATATCCGTGGAAAAGAGAATATTCTTCTGGCCGAAGCGCAGCGCAAACAGAAGCCTTCGCCAAAAGTTCTCCACCGGAATGCCGCCCGTTCCGGCATAAGTCGTGTAAACGTCATGGTTGCCGGCGGGATAATCGAATTCCTGCTGCCGCGTCCTCACAAAGCAGTAGCTGTTGGTCAATTCGCCGTAATAAATGGCAGGTTGGGTGATTTTGATCGGCGTCGTGGATTCTGGAGGAATGTTTTTGATAAAGAACACCGGCAAGCCGTCGGAAGTGTACTCGTTGACCGGGCTCAGGCAAAGGCCGTAGCCGTGCGTGTAAATCAGGTGCTCGTTCACCCAACTGCGGCCGGGCAGATTGGCGGCCGAGAGTTCACGCGGCGAGAGCGACACCTGCCGGTAAACGCCGTTGATCCAGTAGCGGTCGTTGTCCACCGCCGCAAAGTCATAATAAGTGCGGATTTCCTGGAGTTGCGCGAAGGTGGTGAGCAGCGGCTTGTGATCCCACAGGCGGACGTTGCGCATGGTCGCGACGTTTTGCTGAATGTCGCTGGCAGTCAAATCTTCCGAGGCCGGGAACTTGTATTCTTGGAAATGGTCCAGGCCGTAAGCCTGGCGCGTGAATTGAATCGAGTTACGGATGTAGGGTTCTTCCTTGTCGAGCTCGTCCGGGGTCACAATGAGGTGCTGAATCAGGCTCGGATAGAGGTTGATGCCGGCGAAGGCGACGATCACCAGAATGCCCGCGCTCCAGAGCGCGGGCTTGAGGCGGCTGGCGGCGGCGCCGGCGATAAACGCCAGGGCCGTGATCAGGCACAGGGCCATCAGGATTCGCAGAACGGGCAGCGTGGCGTGAACGTCCGCATAGCCGGCCCCATAGAGGATGCCGCGCGAGGAAAACAGGAGGCTGTACATCGCCAGCCGCGCGCGGTAGGCCATGAGGGCGAAAAACAGCCCCACCAACACCATTAAGTGGGCGCGAACCGGCGCCGCCATGGCCGGCCCGCGCGGCGTGACCCAAACGCCGCCTTCGAGCGCGTAGTAAAACGCTGCCGTCAGCAGGCAAAGGATCACAATCACTAGCGCCAAGTGGTATAAAAACCACCGGAAGGCCAGCCTGAAAAGGTAGAAACCGAGATTAATTTTGAAGAGGGGATCGGTTATCCCCAGCGACACGGCGTGTTGATTCAGCAAGTACTCCCGCCAGTGGAACGAAGCCCATTGGCCCACCACGTAACCCACCAGCAAAATGCCCAGCCAGATCAGGCCTCGGAAAACGGCGGCAAAACGCTCAACGCCAGGGAATTCGATGTTGTTCCGGTAAACCCGAGAACCGTGACGCGACGCGATCGTCCGGGCGATGAGCAGGTTCAGACCGACCAGAATGATCACCCCCATTCCGCCCAGGCCGCTGAGGGTGATTTCCGCCTCCAGAATGGTTCTGTAGATGATCCGGTAACCTTCCTGCCCGAACCAGATCCAATCAACGAGCAGGCGCACACCGCTCGAAAACAGTGGCGCGACGATCAACAGCAAAAGAACCAGCGCGAAAATGAGCCGCTGTAACCGTTCCTGCTTCAACACAAATCTCCACGCCTATCTTTACACATCGAAGGTGAAGTGTCAAAAATTTCGGAGAAAGCCCAATCACAAATTCACCTTCGCAAGGCAAAGGCTGGAATCACAAGTTCCTGCCCTCCGCGCCAACTCCGTATGCTGCGCGCAAGCCGAACGGCTCTCTCGACGCGATGGCCAAGCTGGGCAAGCCGTCCATCCCCGTCTTGAAGCCGGCGGCGCCAAGTGCGATACTACGGCTCGCACGGTGAGGCCGTGAAGGAGGGCGCAGGCGGGTTGGAAATTCAGCGCAGTTCCGCGCCCCCGCCAAGCGCCGCGGCCCCGTAGCGACACAATATCTGAGATGAAAATCCTGATTTCAGTTTCCGACAAAGAGAAGCCCCAAGGTTCGAGCTCGCCTTACTTCAAGGCGCTGGCCGCAGCCGGCGCGGAGCCGCAGGAGCTGCAACTTGTGACCGCTGCCGATGGGCCCCGCGCGCGGGAGGAGGAATTCAGCGGCGTGTTGTTGACTGGAGGCGAGGACGTGGACCCCGAACTTTATGACGAACGGAAGAAATACGACAATGTGCGCACCAACCGGAAGCGCGACGAATTTGAGCTGGCGTTGCTCGATCGCGCGCTCCAGGCGCGGCGGCCGTTGCTGGGCATCTGCCGTGGCGCGCAAATGATCAACGTCAAATTCGGCGGCGCGCTCTATCAGGATTTGAAGAGCGACTTTGTCCCGGATGAGCCGCCGGGCGTCGAGCACAAGCAGCCCGGCGCGCGCACCTTAGCCGCGCATTCGGTCACTGTCACCGAGCCGGGATCGCACCTGGCCGAGACTTTTACCGGGAACCGCCGCGTCAACAGCCTGCACCATCAGGCCATCAAGCGCGTGGGCCGCGGGCTGAAGGTGACGGCCTATTCCGAGGACGGCCTGCCCGAAGCCATCGAATCGGCAACCCCCTATCCTTTCCTTTTGGCGGTGCAGTGGCATCCCGAGGAAATGACGGATCGCGAGGAGCAACTGAAAATTTTCAGGCAGTTTGTCGAAAAGTGCCGCGCGGCGGCGGAATAGAGGCGAGGATTTCCATGCCGGCGAGAATTCTCCTGAGTCAAGGCGATCTTACGGAGGCGCCGGTCGAAGCGATTGTCAACGCTGCCAACACGGACCTTCTGCTCGGCGCGGGCGTGGCGGGGGCGATTCGCCACCAAGGTGGGCCATCGGTTCAAGAAGAGTGCAATCGAATAGGGCCCATCGAATTGGGTGAAGCGGCGGTGACCGGCGGCGGCCGGCTCAAGGCGCGTTACGTCATTCACGCGGCCGGCATGCGGCTGGGCGGACGAGTGACGGCGGACTCCCTGCGGCGCGCCACTCGCAACAGCCTGCTGCGCGCCGAAGAGAAGAAGCTCCTCAGCCTCGCGTTTCCGGCCATCGGCACCGGCGTGGGAGGCTTTCCGCCCGAGCAGTGCGCTCACATCATGATCCAGCAAGTCCTGGAACATCTTGCGTCGGGCAGCCACCTTGAAGAAGTCCGTTTCATTCTGTTTGACGCGGGAACGCTGAAGGTATTTGAAAACGCTTACCGGCGCCTGGCGGCGCGGCCGGCCGACGCGGAAGCAAGCCATCGGTGACATGTGGCTGGCCGCCAACCGATAACGGGCAGCGCGCCCTGCGAAGGTTCCTCTCTCCCGCAACATCGGTCATCGGCTCTTGGTAGCCTTGGAATCCACGCCACTCAAATCGCTTTTGCTTGAAATCCTTCGCCGCCAAGGGCCCATCACCTTTGAGCGTTACATGGCGTTCTGTCTCTATCATCCCGAATTTGGCTATTACATGAGCGGCCAGGAACGCACCGGAGTTCGTGGCGATTACTTTACCAGCCCTGACTTGCACCCGATTTTCGCTCGGCTCATGGCGCGACAGGCAGCCGAGATGTGGGAAATTGTCGGGCGACCACCGCGGTTTGCCTTTGTTGAGCTGGGCGCGGGGCGCGGGCTCTTCGCCACCGATTTTCTCGATTGGAGCCGGCGGGTGCTGTCCGATTTCCACTCCGCGCTCGAATACGTCGCGATGGAGCCGTCGCCGGGCGTCCTC
>JAKAWO010000244.1 GCA_021827255.1 Acidobacteriota bacterium
ACGTGATGGAGCGCGAGTCGTTTGAGAACGAAGCAATCGCCGCGCTGCTCAATCAGCATTTCATCAGCATCAAGGTGGACCGCGAAGAGCGCCCGGACGTGGACCGCGTCTATATGACGTTCGTGCAGGCTTCGACCGGCTCGGGGGGCTGGCCGATGTCGGTCTTTCTGACGCCCGATTTGAAGCCGTTTTTTGGCGGGACGTATTGGCCGCCCGAAGACCGTTACGGCCGGCCGGGCTTTGGACGCATCCTCGAGAGCGTGGCCAAGACCTGGCAAAACGAGCGCGAGCGAGTGGTCGAGCACGCGGCGGAAGTGGTCGAGCACTTGCGCCAGGCCGTGGGCGCGGCCGCGACGGCCCCAGGGCGCCTGAGCGCGTGCGTGCTCGAGGCGGCCACCCGGCGGATCAAGCCGAGCTACGATGCGGCCGACGGCGGTTTTGGCGGCGCGCCCAAATTTCCGCGGCCAGTAATCTTCAACCTTTTGCTCAGAACCACCGCGCGGACGGGCGAACCGGAGGCGCTCGGCATGACGCTCCATACGCTCTCCCGCATGGCGGCGGGCGGCCTGCACGACCCTTTGGGCGGCGGCTTCCACCGCTACTCGGTGGACGCCAAGTGGCATGTTCCGCATTTTGAAAAAATGCTCTACGATCAGGCGCAACTTGCCGTGTCGTACGTTGAAGCGTTCCAGGTGACGCGCGATCCGTTTTTCGCCGGCGTGGCCCGCGACATTCTGGATTACGTCCAGCGCGACCTGCGCAGCCCGGAAGGCGGCTTTTACGCCGCTGAAGACGCCGACAGCTTGATGGAGAGCGGAAAACCGGAACGCGGCGAGGGCGCGTTCTACGTTTGGAGGGCGGAAGAAATCGAAAGGACTCTGAAATCCGACGACTTTCTGCTGTTCGCTTTCTATTACGACGTCCGGCCGAGCGGAAACGTTGCGCCCGAGAACGACTTGCAAGGCGAGTTTCGCGGCAAAAACATCTTGCACGCCATTCATTCGCTTCATGAAGCCGCAGAGATTTCCGGGCAATCCGAAGCGGAGGTCCGCCGTAGGCTGGCGGCGATGGGCCGGAAGCTGCTGGCGGCGCGCAACCAGCGGCCTCGGCCGGCGCGCGACGAAAAAATCCTGACGGCGTGGAACGGGTTGATGCTTTCCGCCCTGGCGCGCGCCGCCCCGGCGCTCGATGAGCCGAAGTATCTTGCGGCGGCAGAAAGCGCGGCCGCGTTCCTTCGCGCCAAACTTTATGATGAAACCAGCGGCAGGCTGCGGCGGCGCTACCGCGAGGGCGAGGCGGCGATTGACGCCTTTCTTGAGGATTACGCCTGCCTGATCGAGGGGCTGCTCGACCTCTACGAAGCGTCCTTCCAGCTCGAACACCTGGCGTGGGCGTCGCGCCTGCAAGAAAGGCAGGATCAGCTCTTTTGGGACGCGCGAGACGGAGGTTATTTTTCGACCGCGTCGGCCACTTCGGACATCCTGCTGCGAATGCGCGACAGCTACGACGGCGCGGAGCCTTCCGGCAATTCGGTGGCGGCGCTGAACCTGCTCCGCCTGGCGCGGTTCACGGGACGGGAGGAGTGGCGCGCGAAGGCGGAGAAAACCTTGGAGGCGTTTGGCCGGCAGCTCGAGCAGGCGCCCGAAACGCTGCCCCAGATGGCCGTGGCGCTCGATTTTGCGCTCGCCAAACCGCGCGAGATCGTTATCGCGGGCGATCGCAGAGCCGCCGACACACAGGCGCTTCTGCGCCAAATCCATTCGCGCTTCATTCCAAACAAAATCCTGCTGGCCGTGGATGGCGCGGAAGAACAGAAGACGCTGGCGCGATGGCTGCCTTTCATCGAGAACGTGAAACCGCTCGGCGGCAAGGCGACGGCTTACGTCTGCGAGAATTACGTTTGCAATCTGCCCGTGACAGAACCGGAGGAATTGGCGCGGCGGCTGGGAAACAACAGGGGCGAGGGATAAGCGGCAAGCGGCGAGGCGCGGCCTGAGGAAATGGCGACGACGGACGGCGCCGCCGCTCCAGAAAGCGTCAAGGGGCGATGGAAATCGGCTCGCCCTTCATGCGCGCTGGATCGGTGGTAACGCAGCCGGCCAAAAGGCAAAAGCGGCCGGGAACCGCGAATTAATATCGGCCGGTGATGTAATTCTCGAGGTGAGCGATGGTCTGCTCGTGAGCGGTGATAATCCACTTCACCAAATCGCCGATGGAGATGACTCCGGCGAGGCGGCCCTCATCCATCACCGGCAGATGGCGAATGCGCTTTTCGGTCATCAATTTCATGCACTCTTCGACCGTATGCTGGGGAGTGACGGTGATGGCGGGGCGGGTCATGATCTCCGCCACCGGCGTTTCTTTTGACGACCGGCCTTGCAGGATGACCTTGCGCGCGTAATCGCGCTCGGAAATCACCCCGACGAGCTGACCTTCGGAAACGACCGCGAGCGCTCCCACCTGTTTTTCGGCCATCTTCTCGATCGCTTCGAAGACAGGACTGGAAGGGCTGACGGACCAGACTTCGGAACCCTTGCTTTTTAGAATGGAGCTGACGCTGTCAACAACTTGCATGGCTGCGGCCTCCGGCTGGGAAATCAAGCGCTGCCTGATACCCGATTTATACATCCGGCGGGCGTCAAGCGCAATAGCGCGCCGTCGGGCTTAAGTTGCCGAGGGGTCCGGACGGATTTCTACCGTTCGGCTGGGGGAAACGGCACGAAGGCGCACGCACGGGCAGCGCATCTTGAGGGTGCGCGCTGCCCGTTATGGCGCGGCGAGGGTGATTTGGAACGGCAGGCGCCGTAACTACCGGCTCGGCGGTGCCATTGTTTTGGCGTTGACACGCTCGCCGATGGCTCATATGCTGCCGTGCTCGGAGGGCACAGTCCATGTTTTGCGACGGAGGAGGAGCTGCATCTGAGTTAAAGAACAGCTCTGCGTCACCCGAAGAGCCCAGGGTCAGCAAGGATCTGAGCGTGGCTACCTCTGGGGGCCGCTGGCGGCGGATTCTGCCGGGGCTGCTGTTGCTGGCGCTGGCGGCGGCGCCATCGTTGCGGGCGGTCGAATGGGAAACGCTTTTCACCGCGCAGGACGTGCGGGACGATCTTTCCACGCCCGCGGGGCGCGAGTCGGCGCTCGAGTTCTGCCGGCGGATGCACATCACGAAAGTCTATCTGGAAGTTTTTCGGGACGGCACCCAAGCCGACGCCACGACGCTGCGCCAGGCCCGCGACTTTTTCCGCCAGGCGGGAATCCAGGTTTCGGGGTGCGTGGCCACGACCGAGCTTGGCAAGCCCTCGACCGGCTGGAAGATCGTCGCCTGTTACACGAACCTCGCCAACCAGGAGCATCTGGCTTCTATCTTTCGTTTTGCCGCCAGCCTGTTCAACGAGATCATCATTGACGATTTCTTTTTCACCGATTGCCAGTGCTCGGAATGCTCCGCCGCCAAAGGCTCGATGAGCTGGACGCAATATCGCGACCGCTTGATGGTGCGCGTGAGCCGGGACGACGTGCTGGGGCCGGCGCGCGCCGTGAATCCGAAGGCGCGCATCATTCTGAAATACCCGCAATGGTACGACGAATACCAAAATCGCGGCTACGTGGTGGACAAGGAGACGGCGCTCTACGACCGCATCTGGGTGGGCACGGAAACGCGCAACCCGGCCTCGCCGCATTGGGGCCACAAGCAGCCATACGAGGGCTTTTTCCTCTATCGCTGGCTTTCCGGGATCGGCGGCGCGAAGACGGGCGGCGGATGGTTCGACCCTTACGGCACCGACGCGGCTTTTTACATGGATCAGGCCTGGACGACGGTGTTGGCGGGCGCGAAAGAAGTTTTCCTGTTTCATTACGGATCACTGATTTCGCCGCAATACCAGGCGCAGGCGAAAGCCCTGAGGCAAGCCGAGCCGAAGCTGGACGCGCTCGGCAAGCTGGTGGGCCATTGGCGCGGCGTTGCCGCGTATAAGCCGATTTCAAGCGATCCGGGGACGGAGCCTTATATTTTCGATCAGATGGGGATGCTGGGCATTCCGCTCGCGCCGACGGCGACTTTTCCTTCCAAAGCTCGGGCGGCGATGTTCGCCGAATACGCGATGCACGACCCGCAATTCGTGCCGGAACTAAAGCAGTTTCTCGAAAACGGCGGAACGGCGTTCTTGACCGAAGGGCTGGCGCATCGGCTGAATCTCGATCCGCGCCTGGCGGCTTACGGCTCGCTCGAATTGCCCAAAACGAAATTGATCGAGAAGATGAAAGCCGGGGCGGGCGAAATCATTATTTTCTCTGACGCGCTGCCGGAGTTGACGCGGGTGGATTCCGAAGATCGCATCGCGCAATTGACGCCGGAGCTGCGCGCGGCGCTCTACGAGCTGCGCGAGGCAGTTGCCGACTTTGCGGCGACTTCGCTCGACGCGCCGCCGCGCGTGGCGGTTTTCCCGATGGGAGGACGCGTGGCGGTGATGAATTACACGGAGCTGCCCGTCGCCTGCCACGTCGAGCTGGGCGGGATGGCTTCGCGCCGGACGGAGGTTTTTGCGGCGAATGGCGCGGCGCTGGCCTCGGACGGGGAAACGCTGCGGCTGCCGCCTCACAGTCTGATCGTCGTCGAGTAGCGGCCGCCATTGTCGGGTTGAAGCCTGGCGCCGACGGCCCGCTGTGGCGGGAATTACCGGAATGCTTAGACCCTCCGCCTCCTTCCTCCTCGCGCTGC
>JAKAWO010000005.1 GCA_021827255.1 Acidobacteriota bacterium
ATAATCAGCTCCAGCTCTTTGGGAAGAGACTCCGCCATAGCATCGCGGTCAGGCCGCTTTCAGTTTCTTGGCCTTCTCGATCGCCTCCTCCAGCGTGCCGACCATATAAAATGCCTGCTCGGGCACATCGTCATGCTTGCCTTCGACAAGCTCTTTGAACCCGCGAATCGTATCCTCCAGTTTGACGTAGCGGCCTTCAAGCCCGGTGAACTGCTGCGCCACAAAGAAGGGCTGCGAAAGGAAACGCTGGATTTTGCGGGCGCGGGCCACGGTTAGCTTGTCTTCCTCGGAAAGCTCGTCAATACCGAGAATGGCGATAATGTCCTGCAGGTCCTTGTATTTTTGCAAAATCGCCTTGACGGCCCTCGCCACGTTGTAATGCTCCGGGCCGACGATGCGCGGATCGAGAATGCGCGACGTCGAGGTGAGCGGGTCCACGGCCGGGTAAATGCCGATTTCGACCAGTTGGCGCGAGAGCACGGTGGTCGAGTCGAGGTGCGAGAACGCGGTGGCCGGCGCGGGATCGGTCAAGTCATCCGCCGGGACGTAAATCGCCTGCACGGAGGTGATGGAACCTTTTTTGGTGGAAGTGATCCTTTCCTGCAGCTCGCCCATCTCGGTCGAGAGATTCGGCTGATAGCCGACGGCGGAGGGCATTCGTCCGAGCAGCGCGGAAACCTCCGAGCCCGCCTGGGTAAAGCGGAAAATATTATCAATGAAAAGCAGCACGTCCTGGCCGCCGACGTCGCGGAAGTATTCCGCCACCGTCAGGCCGGTCAGCCCCACGCGCAGGCGCGCGCCGGGCGGCTCGGTCATCTGGCCATAGATGAGCGCGGCCTTCGATTTGTCCGGATTGCCCGGCACGATGACGCCCGACTCCTGGAACTCCAGCCACAGGTCGTTCCCTTCGCGCGTCCGCTCGCCGACCCCCGCGAACACGGAAACGCCGCCGTGCTTCATGGCGACGTTGTTGATCATCTCCATGATGATGACCGTCTTGCCTACGCCCGCGCCGCCAAACAGACCCGTCTTGCCGCCTTTTAAGTAAGGTTCCAGCAAATCCACCACCTTCAGCCCCGTTTCAAACATTTCCAGGTTGGTGTTCTGCTCTTCGAGCGAGGGCGCGTGACGGTGAATCGGAAAGCGCGTTTGAGCATTCATCGGCCCCAGCTTGTCCACCGGCTCGCCGATCACGTTGAGCACCCGTCCGAGGGTCGGCTTGCCCACTGGAACCGTGATCGGCCCGCGCAGGTCAATGGCCTTCATGCCGCGCACCATGCCCTCGGTCGGCTCCATCGCCACGCCCTTCACTCGACCTTCGCCCAAATGCTGTTCGACTTCCACGATGACGTTGATGGGGCTTGGCACGTCAAAGCCGTCCGAGACGATTCGGAGAGCGTTATAAATCGGCGGCAGCTTCGCGCCCTCAAAGGAGACCACAACCACCGGTCCAATGATCTCGACCACCTTGCCGATGTTTCCTGCTTCCATAACCCTCCCGGCGTCTTGCTGGGCGCTGCCCGCGTGGAATCTCAGCGCAGCGCGTCCGCGCCGCTGACCACTTCGATGATCTCTTTCGTAATCGCCGCCTGGCGCAGACGGTTCATGGTCAGCGTCAGCGCGTCCATCAGCTCGTCAGCGTTGTTGGTGGCGGAATCCATCGCGGTCATGCGGGCGGCGTGCTCGGCCGCCTGCGACTCAAGCAGAGCGCGGTAAACTTCGATCTCCACGTAGCGGGGCAGAAGGGCGCGAAGGATCTCCCGCGGCGGCTGCTCGTAAATGTAGTCCACCAGCGTCTCGCCTTCCTTGGGCGCAATCGGGGCGACCGGCAAAAAGCGCTCTATCCGCACCCGCTGCGTTAGAATGGACTTGAACTCGTTGTAGAGAACGTCCACCGCATCCACTGACTGCCGCGTATAAAGCTCGATAATCTCCCGCGCGATGTCCCGGGCGTCCCCGAACGCAAGCTTGCGGAAAAGGTTCACGCGCTCCCCGATCAAGGGCCCGGCCCTTTGGCGGAAAGCGTCGCGCCCTTTACGCCCCACGGCCAGCAGGGAGATTTTCAGGCTGTGGTGTTCCTCCAGGTACGACTCGGCGGCGCGGATCAGGCTGGCGTTGAAAGCGCCGCACAAGCCGCGGTCGGCCGTGACCAAAACCAACAGCGTCCGTTCCACCGGCCGCCGGGCTAGCAGCGGATGGCATTCCTCGGGCGCGCGCGCCGCCACGCTCTCGAGCAGCGTCATCATTTCGCGCGCGTAAGGCCGGGCGCTGAAGATCCTCTCTTGGGCGCGCCGCAAGCGTGACGCGGCCACCACTTTCATGGCTCGCGTCATCTGCCGGGTGCTCTTCACCGAGCGGATGCGCCGGCGGATGTCTTGTAAGGTAGCCACGGGTTCCTCAGGCGGCGCTCTGGGCGGCCTCGCGCTCCGCCAGGTATTTGGCCTTGTACTCGTCGAGCGCCTTGCGCATTTCCTCCTGAATCTCCGTGTCCAGCTCCCGCTGCTCGAGGATCTTCCTTCCAAGCTCGGGGCAGGAGGTATCGAGAAACTCGTAAAGGCCCAACTCAAAGGCGCGGCACTCCTCGGTCCCAAGGTCGTCCAAGTACCCGCGCGTGCCCGCGAAGACGGCGATGATTTGCTTGTCCACCGGGAGCGGCGCGTACTGATCCTGCTTGAGGATTTGCGTCAGGCGCACGCCGCGATTCAGTTGCGCCTGCGTCGCCTTGTCAAGGTCGCTGCCGAACTGCGCGAAAGCCGCCAGCTCACGGTACTGAGCCATTTCCAGGCGCAATGTGCCGGCCACCTGCTTCATGGCCTTGATCTGGGCGTTGCCGCCCACCCGCGAAACCGAGATGCCGGCGTTGATGGCAGGCCGGATGCCACTGTTGAACAGGTCTGACTCCAAGTAGATTTGCCCGTCCGTGATGGAGATGACGTTGGTGGGAATGTAGGCGGAAACGTCCCCCGCCTGGGTCTCAATGACGGGAAGCGCCGTCAGCGACCCGCCGCCCAGTTCTTTGTTCAGCTTGGCGGCGCGCTCCAGCAGCCGCGAGTGCAAATAGAACACGTCGCCCGGATAGGCTTCGCGGCCCGGCGGACGCCGCAGCAGGAGCGAAATCTCCCGGTAGGCGACCGCGTGCTTTGAAAGGTCGTCATAGACGCACAGCGCGTGCTGGCCGTGGTCGCGGAAATACTCGCCCATGGCGCATCCCGAGTAAGGAGCCAGGTACTGCATTGAAGCCGCGTCGGTGGAGCTGGCCTCGACGACGATGCTGTATTCCATCGCCCCGTACTCTTCCAGCGTCTTAATGACCTGCGCGATCGTCGAGCGCTTTTGGCCCACCGCCACATAGATGCACACCACCCCGGCGCCGCGCTGGTTGATGATGGTGTCGAGCGCGATAGCCGTCTTGCCGGTCTGCCGGTCGCCGATGATCAGTTCGCGCTGGCCGCGTCCGATCGGAATCATCGCGTCAATGGCCTTGATCCCGGTTTGCAGCGGCTCGCGCACCGGCATCCGGTCCACGACGCCCGGAGCAAGCCTTTCCACCGGATTGAACTCGTTGGCGACGATCGGCCCTTTGTCGTCGGTGGGGCGTCCGAGCGCGTCCACCACCCGTCCCACCAGCGCCGGGCCCACCGGAACGGACATGATCCGCCGGGTGCGCTTGACGATGTCCCCCTCCTCGATCTTCGTGTAGTCGCCCAACAGCACGGCGCTCACTTGGTCTTCTTCAAGGTTGAGCGCCAGTCCGGCGACCTCGTGCGGCAGGTCCAGCAGTTCGCCCGCCATCACGTTGTCCAGCCCGTGAATGCGCGCCACGCCGTCGCCGACCGAAACCACCGAGCCAACCTCGCTGACGGCAACGCTTCGGTCAAAGTGCTCGATTTGCTCGCGGATGATTTGGGTGATTTCGTCAGCTCTGATTTGGGGCATCGCCTTTAGACTCTCCAAGTCCGGGTCGCCGGGGGACGGGAAAAAGGGGAATCACCCAAAGGAACAGAGAACCCCCCCTGCTGAGTGGCGTGGGTCCTTCCGCCGCTCGGGCCATTCCCAGTGACACAGATTAACTCCAGCCGGCCGTTAGCCGCTCGCGCAGCCGTTCCAGACTTCCTTTCAACGAACCATCATACGTGATGCTGCCAATCTGCGCGAGAACTCCGCCCAGCAGGCTCTCATCACGACGGAATTGGAGGATGACCTTCTTTCCCGTCAGCTCGGCAAACCGGTCCGCAAATCGGCTTCGCTCTTCAGCGGTGATTTGCCGCGCATGGCAAATCTCCACTTCCACAATGCCCAGCCGCTGGTTGACAACCTTGCGAAAGGCCACGATCACCGTCGGCAGCAGCCTCATCCGGTAATGCGCTAGCAGAACCCGCAGGAAATTGGCCGTGACCTCCGAACTCCCAAGGCGCGACAGAATGGCATTCAGGACTTTTTGCTTATCGGCCGGAGAAATCACCGGCGTTTCAAAGACTTCCCTTAGCTCGGAACTTTCAGCGTAGGCCGCGGAAAAGTTCTCGAGCTCTTTCAAGACCTCCGCCTCATGGCCGGTTTCCCTTAGCACGTCGGCAAGGGCCCGGGCGTATCGGCTGGCGACGACAAAGAGCACGATTCACACCTTGGGGAGCACGAGTTTCTTCAGCCACCAAGCGCCCACGGCGCTCAATGGGGCCGGTTAATTTCGGCTTGCCTTAGAACGAAGATCCGTCAGAAAGAAGCTGACCAGGCGGCGCTGACCTTCATCGTCCAAACGCCGCCGAATCGCTTCGCGGGCCTTCCCGACGATTTCTCCGGCGGCATAGTCTCTCAATTCGGTCTTGGCGGCGCGCAGAGCGGCCGCCACCTGCGCCTGGGCCAACTGCTGAATCTTGACCGCCTCCTGCGCCGTCTCCTGCCGGAAACGCTGACGTTCGAACTCCATATCTCTTTCGGCGGCTGTCCGCAGATTCTGGATCTCTTGCTCCAGATGAGCTACCTTTTCCGTAACCTCCGTTAGCCTGGCCTTCGCTTCCTCGGTGGCTTGGCGCGCCTGTTCAAGCTGGTGGTGAATCGCCTCCGACCGCAGGGAGAAAAAGGACGCGGCAGGTTTTCGAAGCAAATATCCCAGCACGATGACCAGAAGCAGAAAGTTGACGATATTAAAGATCAGCTCGCGAGGCAGCTCGCCGGCCGGAGCGGCCGCCAATAAAACCGGCCCTCGAATGCCGCTCGCCGCCGCGCTGCCCCCAAAGCCTGCGCCAGAAACAATCCAAAAGGCGATATGGATGAGCCCGTATTTCATGCGCGCCGATCCTCCGCCGACGGATTCAAGACCCTGGCCACCATCCTTTCACTCAGAGCCTCCAGCGCGCCGCCCAGCTCGCCTTCAATCCGCGCCACTTGAGCGGCAAGTTCTGACTGCGCCTCCTTGAATGAAGTTTCCGCCTGCGCGCGAGCGTGCCGCAGCGTTTCTTGGCGCTCCGCCAGGGATTGCTGGCGAGCCGCTTCTCGCCGCCGGTAATTTTCAAGGCGCGCGGCGCGGATCGAACCCTCGTAGTTCCGCAGCCGCTCCTCCGCCTCCGTGGTCAGCTCCCGCGCCCGCCGCAGCGCGCCGGTGGTAGCTTGTTCCCGCTCGCGGAGCGCCTGCGTCAGCGGCTTGAAGAACAAACGATCGAGGATCAGCCAGAGAAAAGAGACAAAAAGGATGGTCGGGATCGCCCGGACAAGCAGGTGCCCAAGCTGGCTTAGAAGTAATTGCATTGGAAATAGTCGGTCTCGCCTTTGGCGCTCGCGCCCTTTATGAATGAATAAGGGAATCTAGCATTGCCTTGCGAGAACTGTCAAGGAGTCTCGCGCCGGCTTTGCGCCGCGCTCCCGGCAGTCATGAAGCCACGATACGGCGTTTTTTCTCGACAGACAACAATTCAGCGAACCGGCACGAGGTTCGCGCCGGCCTCCGGCGGCCCCTGGCACCCCTTACTTTCGTACTATTGCGCTACCTTCAACCTGCCCTTAAAGTGGGAGGGTGTTCAGCAGGCGCTCGCGCGCCGGGCGGGACACGGGAAATGCGTTTTTCGCTTGACATGTTGATTTTGCGTGGCAAAATCAAAAGGCGGATAAGTGTTTAAGAAAATGAATTGACTCGGGAGGTATCGTAGGTTAGGCTCTCTTGCACCGGGTGTTCGGAACCCGGAAATCACTTAACAGGAGAGCCTAATGAAAAATTACATCGTCACCCTTTTGCTTTCTTTGCTCGTCGTGCTGGTAGGCGTAACGCTTCGCCGGTCGGTCACGAAAGCGGCAACAGCGCAAACCAAGGCGGAGAGCCCCATGGTTGCCATGGCGCCCAGCGCCAACATCCTGCCGACAATCGCTGTTGGCATCGGCCCGGTTCCCTGCCCGCCATCTTGCGGAGCACTTCGCGCCAGGTAAGTTTATGGCGGACTACGAGCAGCCCGAAGAAGGGCGGAAGGGGGGCGATCTCCAGGCTGCTCACGATGTACATTCTAGGCATCCCCGGCTCCGTGCTCCTTGGCTACGCAGACTACGGCTCAGCCGCCGTCCTGCTTCTCTATCTCCTTTATCGAGTCTTCCTAGGCCGCGCAAGTGGCCTCAGGGGCATGACCGCCTACATGCTCGCGTCGGTCGTGTCGGGTACCCCGCTGATGTGGGCGTCCCTCCACTACGGCCCTCGTTCGCCTCAGTATGCCGTCTCCTACTGGGCAGTGAGTCTTATAATTGTTTTCGCTGCCTTTTTGCTCATCGGCTCCTTCTTCCGCCGCGCCTGCTCTGATGGAGTGCACCCGATTTGGCGGTATGTCCGCTTAATGCTGGTGTTGGTTTTCGTCCTCACAGGCGCAGTTTCTTATCTAGCTTTTTCGCTTCGACACGCTCATTTCTTTCCGTACTTCGTCATCGAATTTCACCAAGATCTGTATTTCGTGTGCCTGGTCCTAACCACGATGCTGTATCTCTTACTGCAACATTTTGAATCGGCCGACGACCAACTTGGACTTCTTGTGTGTGGTCTCGGGCTAGGTTACGCAGGTCCCGCCGCCTCTCTAGCGCTTTATCGAGTTGCGGGGGGCTCCGCACTGTACGGAGAAGCCGCCGGATACCTTATTCCGCTATGCGAGATCGCCATGGTTTCGATTTGGTTTTACGCTGCGGCCCGCGTTCCGAAGCCCGTATCGGCTACAGAAGCGCGGCGCGCGCGGGAGGTTATGCCAGTGCAGGCGCTGGCGCGTATTTAACTGCGGCGGCGATGTAACTCTCGCTGCTGATTTCGCCGGTGAGGATGCCGGCGTGAGGGCCGATTTCGCCGGTCAGGACACCGGCGCTACGGCAGAGGTTGATACAAATGGTTGTAGCTGTGCTGATTTTGATTCTTTCGACGGCGATGGTCTTCTTCTATTTCCAGGCGGCGTGTGAGCGCATCCTGCGCCGGGAATTTGACCGCGAGTACTTCACCTCCATCGTGAACGCCAACCGCCTGGAATTTCCTTCCATTCGCCGAGCAGTGGTGGATTACAGCGCCCCCATCGAATATTCGCGTTTCCGCATGATGCTCAAGTGCGATTACCTGGCGCTGACCTATCTGCTCAAGAATGCCGGCAACGAGGCCCGGCGCTATTCCAAGGAGGACCGACTGCTGATGCTTTGTTTTCGCCTGACGGTCTTCTCCCTTTCGCTTCGCCATCTTTTCCGGGTCGGCGAGCGCAAGGCCATCCTACGCATGACCTCCATCCTCGAACATTTCGGCAACGTCATCGGGCGCCGCGTCAACCTGGCCAAGCTCGGTGATTTGAGCGCCTCCGATTACCTGCTGACGCTCGATTAGCCGCTCGCGCCTCGGTCGGGTCCATTCGAGAGGCGTAGCTCGACGCCCCCATTCCCGATATACTTTCTGCCGTGATAACGCATCTCCCTGCGCTGGCGGACGACCAAGGCGCGCGCCGCGCGAAGATAGTTTGCACGCTCGGCCCAGCCTCTGACCCGCCCCATGTCCTGGCCGCTCTGCTCGAGGCGGGGATGGATGTGGCCCGGCTCAATTTTTCTCACGGGACGCACTCAGACCACGTGCGGCGATTGCGCCGCCTGCGCCTCGCCGCACGCGCTGGCGGCAAAACGATAGCCGTCCTGCAGGACCTTCAGGGCCCGAAGATCCGCACCGGGCCGCTCGAGGGCGGCCGGCCGGTGGAACTTAAGCCTGGCGATCCTTTCACCTTGACGACGCAGCCCGTGGCGGGCAACGCGCGCGTGGTCTCCACCGCCTTTCGCGGCCTGCCGCGCGAAGTGAAGCGCGGCAACCGCATCCTGCTGTCCGATGGCCTCATTGAGCTTCGCGTCGAGCGCGTGAGCGGGGCGGAGGTCGAATGCCAGGTCATCTCGGGCGGACTTCTGGGCGAGCATCAAGCCATCAACCTGCCCGGCTGCCCGCTTAAGATGTCCGCCCTTTCCGCCAAAGACCGCCGGGATTTGGAGTTTGGGATTCGTCACGCGGTGGATTACATCGCGCTCTCTTTTGTCCGCTCGGCGGCGGACCTTCATCGGGCCAAACGTATTTTGCAGGATGCGGGCCGGGCGATTCCGATGGTCGCCAAGATCGAGAAGCCGGAGGCGATAGGGCATCTGGACGAGATTCTCCGCGCCGCAGATGCCGTGATGGTGGCGCGCGGCGACTTGGGCGTGGAGCTTGCCCCCGAAAAGGTTCCGGCGATTCAAAAGCAGATTATTACCCGCGCCAACGCCTTGCGGGTGCCGGTCATCACGGCGACGCAGATGCTTGAATCCATGACCGCCCATCCCCGGCCCACGCGGGCGGAAGCTTCCGACGTGGCGAACGCCGTTTTCGACGGCACCGACGCGCTGATGCTCTCGGCGGAGACGGCCACGGGTGGTTTTCCGGTAGAGAGCGTGCGGATGATGGCGCGGATCATCCAGGCTGCCGAGGCCGCCATGACCGCGAGTGGCTGGCGGCGGAGGACGCAGGCCGAGGAAACATTGGGAGTGCCGGAGGCGATCTGCGAGAGCGTCGCGCATATGACGGCGGAACTCAATCTGAAGGCCATCGCCGTCTTTACTCAATCGGGCTCGAGCGCCCGGTTGATTTCGAAGCATCGCCCTCGGGTTCCCGTTTACGCCTTTTCGCCCTTTCCCGCCGTGCTGCGCCGCACCACGCTTTACTGGGGCGTGAGGCCGGTTCACATGTTCCGCGTCCACTCGACCGACAGCATGGTTGAGGGCGCGGCCAGCCGCTTGCGTTCGCTGGGGGTGGTCGAGCCCGGTGATCTGGTGGCTGTCATCGCCGGCACGCCCATCGCGCGTCATGGCACGACGAATCTCCTCAAGGTGCATCGGATTGAGAAATAAGAGGGCGAAGATGGAGCCTTGGCGGCGCGACAGAAAAAGCTCGCCGGCGCGGATGGATGGCGCGCCCGCCCGACAGAGCAACCGAAAGCTGGCCGATTCGGTCTTGATCCGTTAAAATTCTCCCCATGCGAATTTGCTCGTTTCTTCCATCGGCGACGGAAATGCTTTTCGCGCTGGGCCTCGGAGACTCGGTGGTGGGGGTGACGCACGAATGCGACTTTCCGCCCGAAGCAACCCGAAAGCGCGTGGTGGTCCGTGCGCGGCTGCCAAAAGGGTTGAGCGCCGGCGAGATTGACCGCCGGGTGAATGAATCCATGGCTCGCGGCGAGAGCTTGTACGTGGTGGACGCGCCGGCTCTCAGCGAGCTGCAGCCCGACCTCCTCATCACCCAGGAGCTTTGCCGCGTCTGCGCCGCCTCGCCCAACGATCTCGGCGCAGCCCTGGCGGTCTTGTCATCCGTTCCGCGGACGATTTCTCTCAATCCGCGCACGCTCGACGACGTGTGGAACGACATCCGAGCAATTGGCCGCGCCACCGAGCGCGAGAGCGAAGCCGAACGGTTGGCCGAGGAATGCCGGAAGCGGGTCGAGGCGGTTGAAAAAGCGGTCGCGCGCGCCGATCACCGGCCGCGCACGCTGTGCCTGGAATGGCTCGATCCGCCTTTCATCGCCGGCCACTGGGTGCCCGAAATGGTGGCGCGGGCGGGGGGCCGAGACGTGCTGGGAAAGTCGGCTGAGCCGGGCTACCGGGCCGAATGGGAGCGGGTTTTGGAATCACGACCCGAGGTGATCGTTATCATGCCTTGCGGATATCACCTCCATGAGGTGGTCGAAGAATTCCGCAGCACGATGCTTCCCGCCGGCTGGAAGGAATTACCGGCCGCGCGCGACGGGCGCGTGTATGCGGTGGATGCGACCAGCTATTTTTCGCGCTCGGGGCCGCGCCTGGCCGCCGGAGTGGAAATTCTTGCGGCCGCGATCCAACCTGGCTTAGCCGGGGCCGCCCCGGCCGACGCGCTGACGCGTCTCCTCTAGCGCCGGTCTGGCTATGGCCGGCGGGGTTTGGGACAGCACTCCTCGAGCGTCGCGACAGTCGCCCAGACCACGGCGCGAAGGCGCTACTGTGGGGACGCTGCGGCGTGGCCCAGGCGCCGAGTTCGACGGCGGTAAAACTCGTAGGCCCCAAATAGCACGCCGCTAAAGAGCACGCTGCTCACGAGGGTGCTGCCAAAGAAGGGCAGCGCCGCCACAAAGCTGGCGCCGAGCCCGGCGAGGTTGCGGGGATACAACAAGCCTCCCAGCCAGACGCCAAAATTGCTGATGATGAAAAACGCGGCTCCGCCCGCGAGCGAAGCGGCCACCACTCTCTTGACCGAGATTTTATCTCGCAACCACCAGCCGATTACGGCGACCGCGGCAAACCCGACCCAATCGGCCGTGTCCGCCCAGCCGAAGTGCATGCCATAGACGGCGGTGGTGAGCAGGAAGTCGCTCACGGCGAGCACAGCCACGGGAAACCAGATCGAGTCGCGCTTTTTGAGGCAAGCGCCGCCGAACAGAAGCGCCGCGTAAGCGGGGCTGAAGTCCGCCGGGTGGGGAGCGAAACGGGCCAAAGCGGCCAAGGTAACGATCAGGTAGAGCATTTTTCCAACCTCCTTGTTCACGTTTATTGTGCCGGTAATTCGAATCGGATGCCAGCCAGAAAATTCAATCGCCAGGCGGGGTATCCAAGAGCCTCCTCATACTTCTGGTTGAGGAAATTGTTCATTCGTCCGTAGAGTTCGATTCCCGCCGGCAGCCGGTAAGAAAAACCCCAATTCGCCAGCGTGTAACCTTTATTGGTAAAGAGGCAGGGAAGACCCGGCCCGCCTTGGCTCGGAGGGGCGCAGGCGAAAAGGCCCAAGTTCGGCTCGAGGTCGAGGACCGAGCTGCGCACGTAGGCGTTGAGGTTGAGCATCAGCGGGCCGTCGAGCCAGGTCACGTCGAAGAAGCCCGAGTTGCGGGGCTGGCGGAAGAACGGCTGGCCAACGCGCAACGGCGCCAGCGCCACGTCTGCGCCGTTGAGCGCCAGAATCGAAGTGTCCAGAAAAGTGTAGCCACCCAAGATCGAGACGGAGCGCGCCGGCTGGGCGTGGAGGGAAACTTCCAAACCCTGGGCTCGGGAGTTGCCGAGGTTGTCTGAAACAAAGGTGCTCAGATTCGTGAGCGACCCGCCCAGCACGACAATCTGATCCTTGAAGCGGTTGTAGAAGTAGGTGACGCCGAGCGAGGCGCGGCTGGAGAAAAACCGCTGCTCAACGCCCGTGTCGAAGCTCACGCTTTTTTCCGGTTTCAAATGCGGGTTGTTGGTGAAGGCCAGCTCAAAACCATCGGGGGCGCGGATGCCGGTTCCGAAACTTGCATGCCATCGCGTCAGGCCCAGCGCGCCCGCGCCGCCCTCGCGCAATAGGTAAGCGGCCGAAATTCGCGGATCCACTTCCGTGACCGTGGACGGCGGCAAAAGCGGCCGCGAGCCGAAAGCTCCGGCCGGCAGGCTGTGAGTGCGAATGTCGTCCAGACGCAACCCGGCGCTCAACGCCAGGCGCCGTCCGGGAACCCAGCGGTTTTCCGCAAAGGCAGCAAAGCTGGTTCGCGGCAGCAGGAAGGGCGTGTTGTTGGCGTTGGCGATATAAGTGTTCTTGATCTGTTCGCGATTATATTCGATTCCGGCCACCAGAAAATCCTGGCTTGAGAGCGACATCTGGCTCTGTGTGTTGACGACGGCGCGCAGATTGTGCGAGTACGAGTCGCCAAACGGCGAGACGAAGAAATAGCGGTTGAGGGACACGTCGGCGCTGACGACTTGGCGGAAGCGCGGGGTGATTTGCTCAGAGTAACTGGCTCCATAGCCAAAGAGGTTCTGCTGGTCGCGGGAGACAGTATCAATGCCGGGGAAGAGATGGTCCGGGTCGGAGCCGAAAGGCCCTGGCACTCCGGCGGTATTGGCGTTGCCGAAGAAGTTGAAGCGAAACTGACGGCGCGGATTCTGAGAATAGCCTAGGGTGAAGAAGGCGCTTTGGTCGCTGTACTGATCGTTCTGGACCAAGCCGTCGGTGTCAAGCCGGGAAAGATTGTAGGCCCAACTCAAGCCCTTGGTGAGCCCACTACCGCCGGTCGCGAAGCGGCGCGTCAGATGGCTGCCCACCTCCTCAAGGCCGGAAAAGCGCGGCGACCCTCCGCCTCGGTGAGTGACAATGTTGATCACGCTCGAGATGGCGTCGGAGCCGTAGAGTGCGCTTTCCGGCCCGCGCGTCACCTCCACGCGCTCCACGCCACTGGCGGGCAGCGGGGCAAAATCAAAGTCGCCGCCAAACTCGTTCAAGGGAATGCCGTCCACCATCACCAAATTGTAATTGGAGCTTCCGCCGCGGACGAAAACGCTGGCGACGCCGCCCGGCCCGCCCGACTGGTTGACCACCACTCCGGGCACCTCGCGCAGCGCTTCAAACAGGTTTTGATCGCCCTGGTTCTTAATCTGCTGCCGCGTGATGACGCTAACCGACGACCCAAGCTGGGAAGTGACCGCGCCGCCGAGGGACGCCGAGACGACCACGTGCTGCTCGACGGCGCTCAGGCGCAGGCGGAGGTTGATTTTGCGGGTTTCGTTTCCCTTTGAGATGTGAATGGGCGCCGAGGTTCCTGTCAGTCCCGGCGAATTCGCAATCAGCGAATATTCGCCCGGCCCGAGATGGCTGAAGCGATAGCGGCCTTGAGGACTCGAACGGGCCTGCGCGAGCGGCGCCAGGCCTCGGATGAGGCGCACGCGCGCATGGCTCACAGCGCGGCCGCTCGGATCGACGATGGTTCCTTCGATCGTCGCCGCGCGGGCCGTCGGCGCCGCCACCAGGCAAAGCAGCGCAATGGCCGGCGCGCCAAAATTCAGCTTACGCCAGAGCTTCGATTTCCCGCGGGCGAGCCCTGGGTTATGGTCTTTGGGGGAACTTGTTTCCTGGTCTTTGACTTCTGACTTCCGAGTTTTAACTGCACGGCTCACTTCCGGCTCCTTCTCCCGCTCACGCGGCGGGCGTTTGCGGCAAAAAGGAGCGCGGGATCGTCAGGAGACAAAAAAGCCTCCCAATTCCTCAAGCTGAAACTGGAAGGCGTGATTCCCTACGCTCTTTCCGCCGAAGAGTTGGTTCAGGTCGCGTTCCAGGGCAGGCTTCCTGGCTCTCGGGTTGTGGCTGGATCCTCAGCCTTCCCATTCCGCTCGCGCGGCACAGTGGCTCGCTTTTAAGCCCACGGGAGAATCCGGCTCGCCGATCACAGTGGCGGGACCGCGGCCGATTCGCACGGCCTTTCCTTTTATCCCCGACTCGGTCGGGGCACCCTTGGAACAAATAATTTTCAAAGATCGCACACTCAATCTAGCACTTGAGACGCGCTACGTCAACGCCAGCGCGCAAGGGAAATATCGGGCTGCGCTAAGCCGATCGCGCAAAGCGGCTGAGGCCGCGCAACAAGGTCCTCGGTGCGGAATCTCTTTTCTTTTTTCCTCCGGTTGCTTAATATCGCTGACCGCATTGGATGGATGATGGAACTTTTGCTGCTGGGCGCCGGGATGGGAGTGGTGGGGGGGCTATTTCCGAGCCCGCTTCACCTGATTGCGCTTTCTCAGGTCGCGCTGAACCGCTGGCTGCGGGCGCTAGTCGTTCTCATTGGGATTCCGCTGCTGGTGGACGGCGTGCTGCTTCTCATCACTTTCTTTTTCTACCAGCACATTCCGCGGCAATGGGCTCACGACGTTGCGTATGTGGGCGGAGTCGTGGTCAGCGCGTTTGCGATCTATGCCCTGATCGAAAGCCGCGGCAAAAAACAGGACCAGATAGCCGAGTCTCGGCAACTCACCACCGCGGGCGTCACCGCCGCGGCGCTGGCCGAGGTCGCGGCCCCGGGAACTTGGATTTACTGGCTCACGATCGCCGGGCCGATCATCTCCGAGGGGCGAAACCAGGGCTATTGGCACATCGTGCCGTTTTTTGCGGGCAGCCTTTTTGGCTACTATGGCGCCGCCGTTCTTTCCCTCGGGCTGATGGCCTGGGGCGCGGGCTTGCACAAAGCCTTCAAGCGCCGACTGTTCACCGTCGCCAATGTCTTGTTGCTTCTCCTGGGGATTTCCTACCTGGTCCGCGCCTACCTGCGAAAATAGCCGTCCATTCCGTTGAAGCCTCGCGCGCCGTTCAGCGCTGAGTCAGCACTCGGAGATCGTAGGGAGGGATGGCGACGTTGACGGGTTCGGTTTGGCCGGTGAGCGCGTTGCGCGTGGCGGTTCCCAACTCGACGGATTGCGGCTTTCCAGTGTAGTTGAGAAGAAAGATGATTTTCTCGCCGGGCTTTTGCCGCGTCGCCATTTCGATGCCGGTGGGCAGCTTGGGGCCGAACGTCAAGCCGGCCCGCCGTGCCGCGAGCTTAACGAGGCCGTCGTAGAACCTATTCGACGGCGACTCCGTGCCAACGTAAATCACCGCGCCGCGGCCGTAGTGATTGATCGTCACCGCAGGCTGGCCCGCGTAGAAATTTTCTCCATAAGTGACGAGGACGCGCGCCGTGAGAAGCGTCAGAATGTCGAACCACACATCGGCGGGATAACTGGCGCCATCACTCATGACGATTTTCTGCGGCTGTGTGGTTTCGGGATCGTAATCGTGAATGGAGATCCCGGCAAGCGGCGCCAGGCGGCCAGGCAGAGTTCGAGTGGTGAAGACATTGTGGGAGTCTTTGACGCCGGAGCGATAACTCAAAATCAGCAGCCCGCCATGGTTGACGAATTGCGTGAGCTTGCGAACCAGCTCCGAGTTAACCACGAAGAGCGAAGGGGCCACCAAAACCTTGTACGCCGAAAAGTTGTCCTGAGGGAAAGTCACATCCACATTCACCGCGCGGCGCCGGAAGGCGTCGTAGTAGCGATGGAGCTGACGGTTGTAGTTGAAACCCCGGGTGAGCGGCTGAATGTGAAACGCCCACCGGCTATCCGGGGAAACCAGCAGGGCCACTTGCGAGACGACATGCGAGCCTTCCAGAATCGGCGTCAGGCGCTGGATTTCCTTGCCCATGCGGGCGATGACGTGATAGCGCGAGTTGGGATAGCTGTCTTGATCGAGGATCCCCTGCCAATATTGCTCCGTGCCATAAGTGGAGGTTCGCCAGCGAAAGAAACAAACGCCGTCGGCGCCGTGCGCCACGGCCTGATAAGCCCAGACGCGATAAAGGCCCGGTGGCGCCTGATGTCCCCAAAACGTCGTCCAGCCGGGCAAGCCGGCTTCTTCTTCCATCACCATAAAGTTCTGGTTGTGCTTCGAGCCTCGCATCAGATCGTGAGCGAGCGCCGGGCCAAAGTAATCGGATTGATTCTGGTCGAACATCGGGTAATTGTCCCAAGCGACAAAATCGAGGGAAGTGTTCAGCCGCGAGTAATCAATCGCGTCGAACATTCCCATTTCGTTGGTCGTGATGGCTTTGGTGGGAGCGATGCGCCGCAGAATCCTTGCCTGAAGTTCTAGATAATTTTTCGTCGAATCGCTGAAGAAGCGATCATAATCGAGCTCAAGGCTCGGATTGTGAACGCCATAAAGCGTGTTCCAAGGCAGAGGAATCTGCGGCCAGGCCGTGTAAGTGTGCCCCCAGAACACGGTGCCCCAAGCGCGATTCAGAGCATCGAGCGTTTTGTATTTGTCGCGGCACCAGTTTTGAAACGCCGTCAGGCAGTAGTTGTCATAGCAATAGGGATTGCCGAGTTCGTTGTCAATCTGAAATCCGATGACGGCGGGATTGTCTTTGTAGTGCTCGGCCAGCGCCGTGACGATCTGCCGCGTGGCCGCGAGGAAATGCGGATTGTGGAGGCAGTAATTGCGCCGCGAACCGAAACGATAACGGATGCCCTCGGCGTTCATGGCGGCGATGTCGGGATATTCGGCGTAAAGCCACGCCGGCGGCGACGCGGTGGGCGTCCCCAGCACAGCGTGGATGCCGTGGGCGCTCAAGATTTTTAAGGCGCGATCGAGCCAGGAGAAATCAAAATGACCTTCTTCGGGCTCCATCTTGACCCAGGAGAATTCGCCCATGCGGACAAAGTTGATGCCGGCGGCTTGCATCATCTCCGCATCCTTTCCCCACTGGCTTTCCGGCCATGCCTCGGGGTAATAATCAGCCCCGTAAACGAACTTGCCGTGATTCCATTGAATCAAATTGAAAGGGCGGGGCGAGGAGGAGGGCCGCTGGCCGCCGAGAATCGGTGTGGCGAGCATGAAAACGCTTGCAACCGCGCCCCATGCCTTGTTCCAACTTCGCATGATTGGCCTCCTTGGGTCGAGATCGCCGCTTCGCGGCGGCCCTTTTTCCTCTGCTCGTGGGCGGGAGTCGAAGACTCCGAGAAGTAGGGATTATTCTTTTGCGCGGCTCCATTGTCAAGCGATTAGCCCGAGCTTCGCTCTGACCGACCCCACGGCGGGCGTTCGCGGGATCGGCCGAGTTCACGGAATCGTTAAGAACCGACCCCTTTTGTGGCTTCGAGGACGAATGTTTCCGGAGCGCTCAGCGCAGGTGGGATCTGCCGCCAATGCCCCTCGATGCCGCGTAACTCAGGGTAAGCGCTTTCCCCGACTGGCGGACTGGCGATGGCGTCAAATCCTGCCCAAGCAAGGGCCGCCGACATGGTTTGGGGGTCGAAGGCAGTCATTACGAAATCCTCGTCGAGCGCTATCTTCGAACCTCGAAGGGGCAACAAACCTTCCACGCCTTCATCCCTCAAGAAGCGATGCCCGGGCAGTTGAGTATGGAGGAGGCATCCGACCAGAAAATTGACGTCGGCGGAAGGAAGTTGAGGGGCGGGAGTTCATTGTTAAAACGGACCTCTCCCGGATCGGCCTTTGGGCGGACAAGGCCGGACACCTGGAACGAGTTTCCATTTCAGCGATTCAGTTCACGGCCGTTCGCGAGTAAAGGGGCTGGAAGCCTCCGTGCCGCGAGCGGATTTCCCATCCTGGGGTTTCGCGCCGCCTCGTTCTCGGCGCTCGCCACGTCCCAAGCAGTGAGGTTGCACGAAACAATTCATGGCACGCCTCGTCAACCGCTGGTACAATCGCTGCGACGGGGTTGGCCGCGCCGGCCCTAGTTTAATGACCCACACTTACAAGAGCGATTTTTTCAGAGAGATCAGCGAGTATTCGCGAAGGTCCGCACAGGAGATTGTCCCGCTCATCGTGGAGATCGTCGAACCCCGGTCGGTTATCGACGTGGGATGCGGCACCGGAACATGGCTTTCGGTCTTTAAGGACCTGGGGATTGATGACGTGTGGGGCGTGGACGGAGACTACGTTGATCGCAGTCTGCTGCAAATTCCTCCTGAGAGATTCATGGCACGGGATTTAGCCCAACCGTTTGTTTTAGATCGCGTTTTTGATCTTGTCATTTGCCTCGAAGTTGCCGAACACCTTCCACCCGAATCCGCAGGGACTTTTGTCAACTCGCTCGTCAAGCTGGGTCCCGTCATTTTATTTTCCGCCGCTATCCCGCATCAGGGGGGGGGATCACCACGTCAATGAACAGTGGCCTGAGTACTGGGCAGGCCAGTTCCGTTCGAAGGGGCATCAGGCCATTGACTGCGTGAGGGAAAGGTTTTGGAGCAACGAACACGTGGCTTGGTGGTATGCGCAGAATTCCGTTTTGTACGCCAAGTCCGACAGCCTCGAACGCTTGCCGCGCCTGAAAGAAGAACTTCGCTCCGCCCCGGCGAAGATTCTTCCGCTTGTTCACCCAAAGCATTACCTAATGGCCCGGGACTTTTCAGACGTTCCGCTCCGACGAGTCCTGACTGCCTTGCCCCGTCTGTTCAAGAGGGCGCTCCAGCGGAGAGTTGAGCGCGTGTCTTCAAAGGCGCCCTGCCAGATGGAGGATTGAGAAGATCATCATAGATCTCCGCGATCTGGGCCACCATTCGTTCCACGGAAAAGTATTTCACGGCGCGCTCGCGTCCTGCCACGCCCATGTCGCGAGCCTGCGCTGGATTCAGGAGCAGCCGACGAATTGCCTCCGCCAGCGCCTCGGGATCACGCGGAGGAACCAGCAAGCCCGTCTCGCCGTCCGCAATGAGCTCCGGCAGTCCGCCCGCGGCAGTTCCAACCAAGGGCAGGCCGGTCGCCATCGCCTCTAAGGCGGCCACGCCGAAGGCCTCCAAGAGGGATGGCTGCACGTAAATGTCCCACCCTTGCAGGACAGCCAACAAATCCTTCCGCCAGCCTAAGAACACGACGCGATCCTGAAGCCCCAACGCGGATGCTTCTGCCTGGAGTTCCTCCCGCAGAGGCCCTTCCCCCGCTATCTCAAGACGCACCTCCGGGAATTCGGCGCGCAAAAGGCGGAAAGCCCGCAGCAAAAAAGTGATCCCTTTTACAGGGGCAAGCCTTCCGGCTGTTCCTATCACCTGCGGCCGAGACACCCTTTCACCCTTGGGATGGCACGCTGGTGGGATTGGAATGCCGGGATAAACCACCCGCGGGCGCGCACCTCGCACAGTATCCGCAGCCGCGCGAGAAGTGCAGATGACGCAATGCGCGCCAAAATTGAATTTTCTCACGAGCCTGTAATGATTCCCTCTCTCCTTGTACCAAATGACGTGGAGATGCGAAGCGAGCTTGGCAGGGGTCGCCGCGCGGACAAGCAGTCGGAGAGGTCGCCCCAAGGTGTGCTCGTGGATTATAGCGAACCGATCCCTCTCCTCCCGAAGAGCCCGCCAGAAGCGCCACGCCCCGGCTGGGTCACGAGCCCCACGTGTCCAGTTAAAAAACTTTACCTCAATTCCTTCCGCGCGGAGATCTTCCGCCAAAGGCCCATAGCCCTCAAGCAACCAGGCGTGGATTCGATATCTTTCCGGGTCGAGGCGTTCTGCCAGTTCGCCGACAATCCCGACGATGCTCGGGGCGTCGAAGCACGCACCATTCAGGATGTGGAGCACTTCGCGGGCCATTAATCGAAAAGAGCCCTCCACCGTTTGGATACGGCGTGTTTTAGGCGGGCGGGGAGATTCTCGAGCGGACTTTTCCCCAGCCTCAGCTTTAACGCCACGTCAGCCAGAGAATTAGCTGGCCAGATCATGCTCCGGCGGAGCGCGGCAGGATCGGTCCGCAGGGTATTCATGCCCTCCTCGATCGTGAAGGCCGCCCGAAAGTTCCGGGCTGCAGAAGCCTGAACTTTGTCGTTCATGTCGCCGTAAGGATAAGCGAAGGAAACCGGGGGAGTTCCTAGAAGCCTTGCCAAGTCGTCCTGGCTGCCCGCAACCTCTGCTTCCACTCCCGCCTCGTCGAGCGTGGTCAAAAATGGATGTGTCCGGCTGTGCGCCCCAAACTCAATCCCCTTCTCAGCCCACTCCTTGATCTGACTGGCCGACATGACCTTCAACGTTCCCCGCCCTCTCATCTCATCCCAGACATTCGTCTGACCAATGCGCTGCGTGACCACGAACACCGTGGCGCTGAAACCCAGTGCCCGAACCACCGGCAAGGCGTGCTCGACGATGTCCTCATAGGCGTCGTCAAACGTCAGCAGGACGGGTTTGGCGGGAAGCGGCTTGGCCTTCTCGCGCCACTCCACCCACTGACCAGCGGAGATCCCCGTGTAGCCGTGGTGGGCAAGCCAGCGCATCTGTTGCTGGAACCGCTCGGGTGAGACGGTCAGCGCCTCTACGGTTCCCGGCCGGTAAGGACCCACATTGTGGTACATGAACACGGGCAATCGCACCCCAAATTCAGAGGCTAGCGCCCCCCACGATCCTGCCTCCAGCACAGCACCGCGCAAATCAGCGAGCGCATATGTCTTGCCGACCAACAAGACCCCCAGACGGCGAATAAGAGGAATATAGCGTAGCCGCTCAGCCAGCGCCAAAGGGGCTCTCGAGAGCAGTTCAGGCTCAACCGGTTGGCGAACCATGACCATGCGCCGGAATCTCTTCCATGGCCCCCCTTCCGCCATCGCACCCAAATTAGAAAAAGGCCGAAACTCACGGTGCCTTCGACAAATGCGCACCTCGCTTCTTCCAAACCAAACGGCAAAAGTTCCCAGGAGTTGCCGGCTCGAGTTCACATATATTTGCCGCGTCACGGCGCGAGGCAAGAATCGGAAACGAACCCCTTGTTTCCATAGCCGAAGACCGAAATCAAGGGTCACAAATCCCATCGGAGCCAAGGTCTCATCGTACCCACCCGCTTCAAGGAGCACGGATCGCCTGCCGGAGCGGTTGGAATCCATGGAGGTGTCTCGAAGCGGGTCGAATGCAGGCGCGCGAGACAGGTCCGCACGGTACGCTTCCCATAGACGGTCCACCCATTCCTCCGTAAGGCTCTGCGCCCCCTCTGGATTCAAAGAAACAGGGGGACCGAAAGCCACGCACGCGGCGCCGTTCTCGTGGGCACGAGCATGCTCTTGGAGGAGAGATGGTTCCGAAAGGATGTCATCGTCGAGAAAAAGTACAATATCCGCCCGCGCCACCCGAAGACCGGCATTTCTCGCTGCTGCTATCCCGCGGTTAGGTTGCTCGACGATCCGCAATGCACAAGGCGTCGAGAGGCTTCGAAGGAACTCTAAGGTCCCGTCCGTCGAGCCGTCCACGACCACAATCACCTCGTATTGATCGCTCGGGAAATCTTGATTGAGAACCGTGGGCAGTGTCCGAGCCAGCAGGTCTCGGCGGTTATAGGTCGGTATAACGACGGAAATTCTCATTTTGAAACTCTGATGCGCTCCCGTAAACCCATACCATCACTCATTGCGCATCAGCGCGAACCCGCTATTGGGTCGCCTCAAGAACAAATGTCTCCACTTCGTTCAGCTCTGGAGGCATGGCTTTGCCGTGGCCTTCGATCCCGCAGAGCTCTGGGTGCGAGCTTTCTCCGACTCGCACTCGCTCAATTTTATCAAAGCCAGCCAGCCCGAGTACCCAGCCGAGGGTTTCGGGGTCGTATCTAAATTTCGTGCCCCAATTTAGAAACCACGTGTTCACGACGATGCAGGCGGAATAGTAAGAGTTTCCATGACAACCGTCCGTGATAAATCGAATGAATTTTTCGCTCTGGGGATGTTTTCCCCGATAGACGTTGACCATAAACTCCAAATTCGCTTCCCCGATGCGGAGTACGCCGCCAGGCCGCAGCACGCGGCGGCACTCAGCAAAAAACCGCACCGCTTCGTCCAGCCGGAGCTGATATACGGCGTGTTCTACAAACAGAAACGCGATCTGGCCGTCTGGGAAAGGGAGCTTTCGTCGCATGTCCAGATAAACAAGCCCGTCCCGGTTGAGCAACGCTTGCCGATGGACATCGGTGTTGAGCCAGCCGGGAATTCGGTGCGGGCCGCACCCGACATGGACCCTGGGATCGGCTTCAACGGCAAGATACCGCGAAATCGGCCTGCGGCGAAGCAGGAGGGTTAACGGAATAACCAGCCCGTGTTTGACCGGCGCAAGCAGGCGGGATCTCAGGCTCCTCTCCACGCCGATTCTAGGCACTCGAAAGTCTTGTCGAGGCGCATTACGCCCCTCTGGGAAAAAATCTGCGGAGGTGGGCCTCGGAGGGGTTCGACTCATTCAAGACTCTCCCGGAAGATCGAATGTCAAGCCGCTAGGTAACTTATCGCAACGGCGAAGAAACATCTCGTCGGTATAATTTGCTCCCTGCTTGTTCGAAGCTGAACGCTATTCGACACGCAGGCACTGGCCAAGCATGTGGCCCCTGCGACTTCCCTTTCGGATGTTCTTCGTCTATTCCACCTTGCTGCTTTCCATGCTACCCGACAGCCAAAGTCCCAAGGGCCGCCCGAGAGCCTCGCTAAGGATTTTCAATTCCGACTTGCCAAGCTCTCCCCACGCAACGAGAATGGCGACGTAAATGCCCAATCCTACCACCGCGAGCCCCGTTATAGACCATGGCGGCGCACCGCCCCATAGGGCGATGGCCACCGGCAGGTTCGCCAGAGCCACGGCCGCGTAGATCCTGGCAACGGCACGCCAGGGAAAACGCCCTGCCACGACCCGCGGGGCATAGGCCAGGAGAATGACGGCTTCCAAAACCTGCGCGCCTGCGTTGGCGAAAGCGGCTCCCATTGCGCCATGGGCGGGAATCAGGGTCAAATCCAAGGCAATGTTCAGCACAGCGATCGGAGTCTGGCATTTGGCAATGAATCCTTGGTGCTCAGTCGCGTACAGTACCGAGGCCCCCACGTAGGCAAGCGAGGTCACTGCAACTGATGCCAAGAGGAGGCGAAACACGGGAACGAGGGGCAAATACGCCGGGCCATAGATGAGCCCAATCAATGGCGCCGAAAGGCCGATCCCGAGGGCACAAAGGGGCGCCAGAGCTATCTGAACGTACTTCAATGAGGTTTCATAGATTTTCCCGATATCCTGTAAACCCGACCGGCCGAACGCTTCCGAGGAGAGCGGCATCAGCGTGTCCGTGAAGGTGGCCAAGATGTCGGAAAATTTCCTGGCGAGACCGAAACCGATCCCATAAAACGCCACTTGGCGCAGGGTTGAGAGAGCCTTCAGGAAAGCGACTTCCGATCTCTGCCAGATGATGCCATCCAGCAGAACGATGTAAGATTCCGTGAAAGCGAAGCTTCTTGCGCGCCGGAACGGGGATGCGTCGGTCGGCGCTGCGCCCTGCTGGCCTGCCAGGAGCATCGGACGCGCGGCGCGATAGCTCATCCACGCGGCAAGCGATGATCCAGCCGTCAACGCCACGAGGATGCCCGCGACGCCGCTTTTCAGAATGACAGCCAAAACTATCAGCCCCACGTCGGCGACCGAACTCTTGAGGCTGATGATAGACAATTGCTTATAGTGCTGGCAGCCCGCCAGCACGCTCCCGAGAACCTCCGTTGCCACAAGCGGAACCGCCAAGCTGGCGGTCAGAACCAAAACCAGCTTCTCCGGCCCCTCGGCCAGGAAGAACGCTGCCAGGCCCGCCGCTGGCGCGACCGTAAGGACGACGATCCATTGCAGCCGGAGGAGATGCCGGCTGATTCGAGCCGCCTGAGCGCGGTCTCCACGCCCGAGATATTCGGAAACGTATTTAGTCACCGCTGAGGGCAGGCCGAGAGAAGCGACCAAGCTCAAGGCTCCCGCTGCCCACATCGCGAAGCTATAAAGCCCCATGCGCGGCGGTCCCAAGTACCGCGCAATGATGGCCGACTTGAAGATCGCCGCCAAGAGCGGAGCCGCCATGCTGGCCCCGTTGAAAAATGTATTTCGGACTGCCTTTCGCGCGAGTTCAGAATCCATCTTCTGCCGCAGTCTATCCCAGGCCGAGCTAAACCGCTGACACCCGCCCTCGCCGCTTCATGCGGCGCTAGGGGCTTTACGTTGTCATCGTCGTTCGACCACGAGAGGCGTTTTTACGGAAACTGGGTGAAAAGTGAGCGAAGATAGAGAAAGGGACCGGAAGCCATCGCCAGCAAGACACGGCGGCGCGGAAAGAGGTCGTTTCTCATCATCATCCCGTCGCCATTGCCCTTCCCATTGACTCGCCCGAAATTGCGCCGAACGCGGCGCGCCACGCAATCGAGCGTGGCGCCTCGATAGTCGGGTTCCTCGAAAAACAGGAAGGCGGCATACGCGGCGGCGGCGTACAGGTCAGCCATGCGCCGCGCCCACATTTCCGTCTCGGTTGCGCCCCACGGATGATGAACGACCGCGCGGCAAGCGTAAGCGACTTGATAACCCCGGCTGATCAAGGAGAAGAAGGCGTAGGTCTCCTCGCACCCTTTCAGAGGCGCCGAACGCCCCAGGCGAACGTCGAACCCTCCTAGTTTCTCCAGCGCAGCCCGGCGGAATGCCATGTTGGCGCCAATGCCCAGGCCGCGGAAATTCACCCGGTCAAACCAGCCGGGCATCCGGCTGTCCAGCGTCGAGGATTCGGCAGTGGGCGCTTCAGGGCTCGTGAAAGGGTGCATTCGGTATTTTGCGAGGTTAGCGTTCACCGGAAGGAACACACGCCCGGTCACTGCCATCACTTCCGGCGCCGAAAACCCTTCGAGCAGGCAGCTCAACCAATCGGGCTCCGGCACGGCATCATCGTCAATATAAGCGACGATTTCTCCTCGGCTGTGAGCCAGTCCTTGGTTGCGAGCACGGCTCAATCCGACGACGCCCTCCACCACATACCGCGTATTATATTTCAGAGCCACATTTCGGGTTTGGTCCCCATCGGAGGCGTTGTCAACCACCAAGACCTCATAGCTCGGATAATTCTGGCGAGAAACTGCGGCCAGACACCGCTCGAGGTGCTCTGGCCGGTTCCGAGTACAAACAACAATTGTGCAGGATGCGGGCGTCCGCTTAGAGACCGTCTCACCCTCGAGAGCAGCCCACGGAGGAGTGGCGGTCTCCTGCTGCAAACCTCCCGTTTCGCGCAAAGATACTTTGGGGCACGCCATAACGATTTCGAGATGCCGGTGAAGTCTTCAGCTCACTCTTCGGGGCAACCGCTGCCAACCTACTAAAAGCCCCGCCCTAAACTCACAAGCGCATCACGGGACAGCCCTCATCCCCTTCGCCTCCCGAAGGCGGCGATCAGCCCCCTCCGCTTGTGAGCAATAATTCGTGCTCTAAAGCCGATGCCTCTGTATCTCCCCTCCCTCGCCACGCCGAAAGATTAGTAACAGCTAATGAGCATTCTCTAATGGATTTCCCGACTGTTGAAAGTACCCTGTTAGGTATTAACTGATACTAAAAGAGAGGGAAGCGGCGGCCGGCGAATGTCATCGTCCTGACCAGCTCGTGAAGCCCGCCAGGGGGGAGTAAGCATGGCGGTCAGCCCGCGCCGGCGCCGCGTTCCCCCCGGACGCTTTCAGCGGGCGACGCCAAGCAGCCCAGAGCGCATAGCAGATTCCCCTTGACACTCGACAGGGAAGGCCCTAAGCTCTCCTGTTGTCGGATATCTAGGGGAAGCGAGCGGGCCATGACCGGCCATGAACGGTGTGCGCGCCGCGGCTTCCGCCCTCGATCGGAGATGCTTTAATGGACATTGCCCGGCCCATTGACCGGCGGAAGCGGCGACTGCGACGAGCCCTCTACGTCGTGGCCGGGACGCTGGCGCTTGGGCTGGCGGCCCTGGGCTTATCGCGCTTGAAGCCGGCCCCGCCCAGCGTGGATCGCTCGACGGTGTGGATTGACACCGTCAAGCGCGGCGCCATGGACATCCAGGTTCGCGGCCTCGGCAAGCTGGTGCCGGAAACGAACCTCTGGATAGCGGCGACGACGGATGGGCGAGTGACCGATCGCCCCATTCTTCCGGGGACGGCGGTTCGGCCGCGGACGGTTCTGCTGGTTCTCTCGAACCCCCAGCTCCAGCAGGAAACGCTCGATGCCGAGTGGCAGTTGAAGCAGGCTCAAGCGGACTACAACAGCCTCAAAGCGCAGCTTTCAAGTCAGGTTATGAATCAGCGCGCGGCAGCGGCCGCCGCGAAATCAGCATACCTTCAGGCCAAGCTCCAATCTGCGGACGACCATCAGCTTGCCAAGCTTGGGCTGGGACCGCAAATCACGGCTCAGCTTTCGGCGGCGAAGGCAGAAGCGGCCAAGACAAGCGACCAGATTGCCAGCGATCAGGTCAGCGTGCTTGAGCAATCCGCCGCGGCGCAGCTTGCCGCGCAACAAGCGAAGATCGAGCAGTTGCGCGCCATGTATAACCTGAAAAAAAGCCAGGTTGATTCGCTGACCGTGCGGGCAGGAGCAACGGGCGTGCTGGAGGAATTGCCGGTCAAGACGGGACAGCAAGTCACGGCGGGAACGGTTCTGGCGAAGGTCGCGCAGCCGAGCCATTTGAAGGCGCAACTCCAAATCGCGGAAACGCAGGCCAAGGACATCGAGCTGGGCCTGAAAGCGACGATTGACACGCACAACGGAATCATTCCTGGCCACGTCACGCGCATTGACCCCGCCGTTCAGAACGGCACGCGCACGGTGGATGTCGAACTGGACGGCCCGCTGC
>JAKAWO010000245.1 GCA_021827255.1 Acidobacteriota bacterium
GTAGGAAGTTCCTGCCACGAGCAGGATAGATGCGCACCAGAGGAAGATTCTCGTCGTTCGGTTTTTCATGGCTCGGACTTTCCCTCCGCAGGAAATCTTGTCTGGCTTGGAACCGCCCTATTCTAGCCCTTCTAGGGCTGTTTGACGATAAATCTGCGCTTGGCAGGAGGCTGTGGCCACGGGCGCCTTCAAATTGCCTGGGCAGGCTCAGTTGCCTCGCATATCGAAACCATGGCGCTGCCGCTGGCCGGCGCAGCGTCGCCCAAAGACGACGGTCCTTGTCGAAGGCAGCTCACCGCCCTTGAACCGTTTTACTCCTTGGCTTCGGGGGGCGCAGGTTGAATGCCCGCGGCGAGCTGAGCGGCGAGCTTCTTGGCCTGCCTTAAATCGAGTTTTCCGCCTCCCAGCACGGGCAATGCCCGGATTTCAAAAAAGTTCTCGCGCCGGGGCATCCAGAGCGGAGGCAGATTCGCTTCCCGCACACGAGCCAGCAAGTCATCCAAACTGATCCCGAGCGGCGTATGCAAAACAACCAATTTTTCACCCTTGCGCTCGTCGGGGAGGGACGTGACGACCAGCTTGGGCTCGCTCGCGCCCAGCGCGCGTTGCAGGGATTCCTCTACCCGAAGATGAGGCACCATCTCGCCGCCAATCTTCGAAAAACGCGACAAGCGATCGCTGATGAGGATAAAGCCGTCTTCATCAAGACGCGCGATGTCGCCGGTGATGTACCAGCCATCGCGCAGGACCTCGCGGGTCTTGTCCGGTTCGCCCCAATAGCCCATCATAACGTTCGGTCCTTTCACAAGCAGCAGGCCATCTTGATTCGGCCCCAGTTCCGAGAAGGTTTGGGGATCGACGACGCGCACCGCCACGCCGGGAATGGGATGGCCGACCGAACCAGGTTTTGAACCGGGCTGTTGCATGCCGTGGTCGTCATAGCCCGGCATGCCGACGGCGACGGCAGGCGAAAGTTCGGTCGCGCCGTAACCCTCATAGAGGTCAACCCCAAATTTCTCCTTAAAGGCCTGCGCCAGCTCGGGCCGAAGTTTTTCCGCCCCCACAATGGCCAAACGCAGAGCGCTAAAATCTCCTGCATCGCATTTGTTCACATAAGACCAAGCGAAGGTCGGCGTCGTGATCATGATCGTCACCCGGTATTTGCGGCAAAGCTCACCGATCTTGCGCACTTCTAGCGGGCTCGGATGGAACACAACGCCCAAGCCCGCCAGCAGCGGGAACCAGAGTCCGCCGGTAAATCCAAAAGAGTGAAAAAACGGCAGGATGCCGAGCAGGCAATCGTTCCGGTCGGGTTTGATAACCTGCTCCATGCCTTCGATGTTTGACACGATGTTGTGATGCGAGAGCATCACACCCTTGGGAATGCCCGTCGAGCCGCTCGAGAAAATGATCGTGGCGAGCGAATCGAGCGTCACCTGGCGCGGGAGCAGTAAGCGCCGCAGAAGGGGCGTCGGCAAGAGGAGCGCCGCGCCGAGCGCCAGGAATTTCTGGCGGCCCGAAAATTCCTTCATCGCGTCCTCCATCATCACCATCCCTGGGCGTGCTTCGATGCCCAGCCGCTCCAGCAGCTTTCGCGCCGTGAAAATCGTTTGGATGCCGGCGCGCTCGATGGCGATGTCGAGCCCTTCCTTCGAAACCGTGTAATTGAGATTGACCGGAACTTTGCCTGCCAGACTGACGCCGAAGTTCAGGAGAGCCGCCGGGATCGAAGGCGGCAGCAACAAGCCGATGTTCCGTTGGTCACGGCAGTGGCGGCGGACCAGGCTTCGGAACAGGATTGCCCCCGTCAGCACGCGGCCGAAATTCAACTCGCGTCCGGAAGAATCCGCCATAGCAAAGCGTCGCCAGTTTCGCCGTGCCGCGCCTATAAGCACTTCGGGCAGAGGTCGCCGGAGGGCCGCGCGGCGGGCAAAAGCCTCCGCGCCGAGCAGCATCACCGCCTGGCGTGCGCGGAAGGCATCCGCATGGGGCGGCAGCGGCCCGCCCACCACGACAGTCGCCGGATAGGGAATGCGCCGAGGCCATTTGAAGAAAACTTTTCCCCGCTCGAAGCTGAAAATCGAGCCCCAGACTCGGTCGAGATAAACGGGAATGATCGGTACGTCCAATCCGCGTGTGATGCGCTCAAAGCCACGCCGGAAACGCAGCAAGTTGCCGGTCCGCGTGATAGCGCCTTCGGCGAAGATGCAGACCAATTCGCCCTGCCGGAGCTGATCCTGCGCCCGCTGGAGAGAGCGAATGATCTCGCGCGGAGGGTCGGACTCCGCCACCGGAATCGCTCCCATCAGTCGGGCCAGCCAATGAATTCCTCGTGTGTCATAAAACTTCCGGAACATCAGAAACCGTACGAAGCGGTCGGTTGAGGCGCCGATAAGGAACGGATCCACAAACGAAACGTGGTTGCACACCAGCAGCGCTGGCCCGCGCCGGGGCAAATTTTCTCGCCCTTCAACTCGAATGCGATAAAAGGTGTGAGTTAGCAACCACAACGCCAACCGAACCGCGAAATCCGGCAGCACCGTCATGATGTAGGTGGTGGCGGCAAAAGATATCACCGCCATCACCAACAGCACCTGATTGGGCGCCAGGTGTAATGGCCCCGTCAGCCCGCCGAAAAGCGCCGCCGCCAGAATCACTGCTGAGAAGGTCAGAACGTTCGACGCGGCAATCACCCTTCCTTTTGAATGCACGCCCGCTCGCGCCTGCAAAAATGCCTGGAGCGGGACAATAAAGATTCCGCCGGAAAATCCGAGCAAAAAGTGGCCGATGCACGCCGCCCAAAATGAAACATGGGCGAAGTATAGAAAAACGCCAAACACGCCGAGCCCCACCGAGCCAATCGGAACCAGGCCCAGTTCAACTTGATCGCCGGACAGTTTGCCGGCGGCAAAAGCGCCCAGCCCAATACCCACGGAAACCGCGGCCATCAAGCCGCTGATCCCGACATCGCTCAGATGAAGCAGGTCATGTCCGTAGCCGATGACGTTTTGCAGATACACTGCGCCGAGGAACCAGAAATACGCAATGGCGAGGGCGGTTTGCAATAAGGGCTTCGAGGCGCGAATTTCCGCAAAGTCCCGCCAGAACTCCTTCGCCGGGTTCCAGCGAAACTTCTCGTCCGCTCCGATGGCTTCGACGCGCGTGATGCTGATGGCGCAGCCGAGGCCCACCATGGCCATGCCGACGAGCAGCGCAACGGGCACGTACCGCCGCGCGGGAAACGCATCCACCAGCAATCCAGCGGCGACCGGCCCCAGAACGATCATCGAGTACACCGTCAGTTGCATCAGGCCGTTGGCACGGGACAGGTTAGCCTCAGAAAAAATTTGCGGCAGGATGCCTTCCTTGGCGGGATCGAGGAACGCAGCGTGAATGCCGAGCAGAAAAAGCGCCGCCAGCATAGCGTCCATGCGCCCGCGAAACATGGCGAACGTGGCCAACGACAGCACGCACGCTTCCACGATCTTCAGGGAAACAATGACTTGCCTCTTTGAAAAGCGGTCGGCGACCTGTCCGGCGTAAGAGGAAAACAGAATGTACGGCAGGACGTAAAGCGCCGTTCCCCAAGAAATGATCCGTGAGCGCGCAGCAGGAGCGGCAATGGTCGCGGCGGCGAAGAAAAACAGGATTTGTTTGAAGGTGTTGTCGTCAAAGACCGCCAGCGCCTGCGCCGCGAGAAGCCAAGCGAAGCCCTGCCGCTCGAGGACAGCGCGGTAGCCTCCCGAGGAATCGGGCGCTAGACGGGAACCTTGGCTTGAAGCGTCCACGGTCCTTACCGGCGCGTCTCCTTAGCTACTTTCACATCCCCTCGCCACGAAGACGCTCGAATCCCAGCTTCCGCCCTCGGACTTTCAAGCCCGATCAAAAGCTGGCGGCAGCCACGTCAGTGTACCTCCTTTCACTCTAGCTTTTGCTTCGCGGGCTGTTACAATAATAACCAAGCGGTTCGAGGTCGAGGGTGTAAGACCTCTTTCACTCTAGCTTTTGCTTCGCGGGCTGTTACAATTGGTCCTCGAACGGGAGAATGTCTGGGTGGACCTTCTTCTTTCACTCTAGCTTTTGCTTCGCGGGCTGTTACAATCTCATTCGGCCGCTGGCGGTCGCGCGTGCTGCAACTTTCACTCTAGCTTTTGCTTCGCGGGCTGTTACAATAGCCGCGCCCGGGGCGCTCGTCAGCCCGACGTTGTCCTTTCACTCTAGCTTTTGCTTCGCGGGCTGTTACAATGGCTCGCGAAGCTATTTATTTTGTGTGGTTTAAACGGACGGCCCGCTGAAAATTTTCGCAAGCCTCCAAACTGCGGAAAACCCCGGGAGGTTTGCGAAAAAACGCTCCGGGTCATTGACCGCCGCCGAGTGACCGAAAATAGGCGGCGAGAACCTTCTTGCCAAGCTTGATTTCCTTCGTTCGAATGGCGGCCTGGTTTTCGGCGCCTTGTCCCGTCCGCTTCTTCTCTTGTTCGGCATCTGGCGCGGGTTCTGGCGGCCTGGCCGCGCGCTTCTTCCCCGCCTTGAGACCCAGCCTTCGGGCCACTTCGTCGGTCACGGCGTTTTCCGGCAGCACCGTCACCTGCCCCGCGTCGAACTCCTTCACGCGGTAGAAGCCGGGGGGTTGTCCGGTCGCCTCGTCCAGCCAAATCATCTTGTGCCGCTTCCAAGTGGCGAGGACGGTGGCCCCTTCGGGAA